>JAUXFG010000018.1 GCA_030620115.1 Candidatus Fermentibacterota bacterium | reverse complement strand
TTCGTTGCACGATATGCCACGCATGACGTCACAATGGGGCCCATAGCTCAACGGTAGAGCATCCGGCTCATAACCGGCTGGTTCCTGGTTCGAATCCGGGTGGGCCCACCAGTCTTCACTTGCCAGCTTCGCCTTGGGGTGTCAGATTTCGCCTCGGGAAGCCAGTCCAGTATCTCAGAGCATGAAGTGTCGATGTGGCATTGTAGGACCTGGCCTCCAGCCGTGAATCACTGTTCGCTTTCTGCTATCGGTATGCCCCCTTTCGGTGTCTGACCCGAAAGACCCTCACCGCTTTTGCCGTATCATCGATGTCATAGATGACTCTGTACTCTCCGATCCGAATTCGCCAGTCACTCTCTGAGCCGGTGATCTTGCGACACCCCGGTGGTCTTGGATTCTCGGTCAGAGCCATGATGCGGGGGATGATGCGCCTGAAGACTTCCGTGGGAAGCTTCCTTAGGTCACGTTCCGCTGTTCGCTCGAGATAGATTTCATACACCCGAGCGATACTCCGCAAGGAACTCCTCGACCTTTCTGAACTCAAGTGGTCCTTTTCTCATCTCTTCCAGTATTCTTGAGTCTTCCACATCCTCCAGCCGTTCCAACATCTCTTGATACTCATCAATATCCAGGATAACTGCGGCAGGCTTGCCATGCCGCAGTACGATGTCGGGGGGCTTTCTCTTTGTCTCGGGCCCTCGAGGAGCAGGCATCACAACCTCCTTCAAGTTCAAGAACAGTCAGTCAAGCGAATCTGGGGCTTACCGCCTTGAGTTGGCAAACCTTCACGATCTGTTGGCATGGTACAGGCAGAATGTCTTCGAGGGCGTCGCAAACTGCTCGTGGGCTGCGCGACGTACTAGGTGTGAGGAAATCTTCATGTTGGTTCAGGAATTCCTTTCCTGTCTGAATCAGGAACGCCAGTCATCTGGTCGCCAATCCTGCGCCGTTAGCTGTTCAGGTGTCTGCCGACAAGATGCCTGACTCGTTGATTGGCTTGCCGGAAGATACGTGTTCAGTCCTTCAGTATGCAATCAAGTCAGCGATAGGTGTTTCGATGTCGACTAGATGGCATCGGGCCTCCCTAGAGTCAAGCCAACTCATTGGCGCTCTGATCTCCAGATAGTCAGCACTTCTTTATCTCCCATAAGGTTGACCGGCATCATTTTGATTTCGCAAGTCAGCGACCAAGCCAAGGTGAATAATCGCGCGATAGCCTGGCTCATGGGCCATCTCAACAAGGCCGAATTCATATATCCAAGAACTGACATGAAGCTCTTCTACTCTATGGTCGATGCTCTCTGATTCCCACAACAGGGTTCATATTGTTCTCCCACAGGTAAGGAATTCTGTAGCCGTTCACAGGTTCAGAGTTCACTGTTCAAGGTTACCTTTTAGATCCCACGAATCAACGATTCGATTTCCGGTGAACCCTGAACCTATGAACCTTTCAACCCGTGAACGGTTACCGAGAGATCAAGCAGGAAACAATGCGACAGGAATCAGTGGCAAAAGATCTGAAGGATTTTACCCAGGTTCACTTCCAGCAAGACGAACATCCTTGCGACCGCATTTCGGGCATTTTTGCCTGTGGCATGCACGACAGTATGTTTTTTGGCACCCTGGGCACACAGTCATGCAGACCGGGCAGAGTAGGTGGAGTCGCTCATCGCACACGTAGTGTGTCTTCGCGGGCATCCCACAGCTTTCGCATGGAAGATCATCTAGTTGTTTCGAGAGCGGATTCCAATCAAGATGAAAGGCTCTGTGCCCTTTCCGGCGTAGAATACGCAACTGCAGGCGGTACACAGGCAATGTCACGCGCACCGCCTGTATGAGCCGTACATCCACTCTCATTGCATAGCGACGCTTCAGATCTTCGATCTTGGCCCGGTATTCCTGCTCGATGGCTTCAATCCTCATCTTCTCGCACTTCAAAGATGCAGCATCCTTTTCCTTCTTTTTTTCCCACTGCAGAGCTGCTTCATTGCGGAGGTCGGTGTGATAGGAAAGGAGCCGTTCCAAATCTCGCGACATTCTGCGTTCCATGCCGGTAAGGAACGGGGCCAACCGCCCGCGAATCCTCGCGCGCAGCAAATGCGAGCAGCATTCACGAGCCTGTGACGCAGACCATGGCGTTCCCGCCTCTTCCGCGGCAGACGATGGAAGGGTCTCTTCAGGCCGTGTTTGCTGCAAGTAGTCAAAGAGCCCCGGGATCAGATGATCCGCATAGGCGGAATTGGACTCATTCAGGCACACAGAGAACATATCCTCACGTTTCTCGTCAGATATGGCGGTGGCATGAAAAACGAGCAGGAGATAGTGTGTTCGAGCTTCGCCAGCGTCGATAAAACGGTACGTCGCGTTTTCAAGCACCATCTTGCGGTCGACAAGACGATCAGGGGAAGATGGCCACCGTGTGTTTTTTTCATCCAGCACGACGTTCAGGACATGACCGCGGTTCTTGACGAGCAAGCCCAGCTTATCAAGCCACTCCGACTCCAAGCTCACCCTTATGGCGTCCTTGGGAAGCTCCGCACCGAACCCCAGGCGGATGAATTCGTCAACTTCAAGCATCTCTTGCAAGGAAGGGGTCGTCAATACCTCCAATCCATCGGGATCAATGGGCTCGATCAATGCTCCTTCGGATACCAAAAGACGGGATATCAGGTTGCGAATTTCACTCATTGGGGTCTATACGCTTCTATACCGCTTCGAATTCGTCGCCGAATAGCTCATCATCATAGGCCTTGGTCTCGTCATACTGCCGGCGAGCCTTGTCCAGCTTGTCGCTGAGCGCGCCAAATGCCTCATCATTGCGGCTTCCCGTTTCCTGGACCCAGGCTTCAAAAACCATCTCTGCGAAATCCCGGTCATCATCCATCTTACCGAGGATACACTGGATCTCTCCTACTACTAGTTCAAACATATTGATCTTTTCATCCAAGATGGTCAGGATTTTTTCTTCGATCGTCTCTTTTGTTGCCAGGTTGAAGACAAAGACCTCGTGCTGTTGACCGATTCGGTGGATACGTCCGATGCGTTGCTCAATCACCTGTGGATTCCAGGGTAGGTCGAAATTGATCAGGGTATGACAGAATTGCATATTCCGGCCCTCTCCGCCTGATTCGGTGCAGAGCAGGATGGCCGCCTCATTGCGGAATCGTTCAATGGCTTCATCTTTCTTCTGTCCACTCATCTGCCCGTCAAACCGCGCAAAAGACAGTCCATTCTCGGAGAATGTTTGATCCAGGAGACGAAGCGTCTCTCTGAATCGCACGAAGACAATCTTCTTTTCACCTGGATTACGAGCAAGGAGTTCGAGCAACGCCTCTACCTTCGCGCCATTTCCTACAGCCAGATAGCGATCCCGTAGATCCCGCCACGAAGCCCGACCATCACCTTGGAGGAACCTCTCGAGCGCAACGGCAACCGCAGACGGCGATGAGCCTCCCGCTTCAAGCAGACGATGCAAAGCCAACCGATGCCGGCTTACACCTTCCGAGTGCACTTCATGTATGAGCCGGCTGAGTTCCCGATAACAGCGGGCTTCCTCTGGGGAGGGGTCGATGCGCAGGGTCAAGGCTTGGCGCGGGGGAAGCTTCACATCCACCAATGCTCGGGTGTTGCGGATCATCACATCACGCATCAGATCCTGAAGGTGTTCCCTATTCAAGGGAGTTCGAGGCTGCCGCGGCTTCATGTAGGAAGCCCGGAATTCCCTCTCGGTTTTGAAAAGCCCCGGTTTGAGGAGCGTCAACAGATTATACAACTCTACCAGGTTATTCTGAACCGGCGTGGCTGAGAGCATCAGCAGGAATCGTTTCTTCAATGCGTCAACCAGCTTCCAGTTCTTCGATGTCCGATTCTTCAGGTGATGCGCCTCGTCCACGATCACCAGGTCAAACGGCTCTCGCGTCACCAGTTTCATATGTCGGCCCATACGGGCAGTAGCGATGGAGGCGATGATTTTCTTGTCCGACCAGAAGGTCGCGGGATCTTTGCGAAACAGGGGATCATGAGTGGTGATGAAGTTGAGATGGAACTTTGTCGTCATTTCTTCTTGCCACTGCCCAACCAGTGACGGAGGGGTCAGAATCAGAATCCGTTCCGCCATCCCCCGCAGAAGATACTCTTTGAGAATCATGCCCGCCTCAATGGTCTTTCCCAGCCCCACTTCGTCTGCCAATAAGACCCTGCCACGAAACTGCTTGAGGACCTTCCGCACGGTCTCAATCTGATACAGATAGTGTTCGACGCCTTCAATGTGAGGGATACAGACCAGCTCATCGAAGCCCTTGAGCAGCGACAACCGGGCAAAATCGTGCCGCAGAAGAAAATCTCCCACAGAGCCCGCTATTTGCCGATCAAGAGCGGCATACTGATCGAAGCTCGGCATATCGAGAGTGATGGTAGCGCGGGGCTCGATACGGGGCAAGGGCTTGAGGTTCGAAAAAGCGACCTTCCGTCTTTCCTGGAGACTCGGCTCTTTTGGCCTTGCGCCTTGTTTCTGTGTTCGCGGGGTAGACTTGGCTCGGGTCTTACTCCTTGGCTTCCTCTTGTCGGGCTCTTTCGGCGCCCACTGACGGATTCGTTTCAGCCAAGACCAGGCCCAGGCGCCGTCGAGCCCCAGGGGATATCGAGACGACGGCGGAACATGGAGGAGATCGTGTTTCCCGAGGAGGTTCTGCGCCATGGGCCATCGCCCGGCCTGGGCAAGAGCAATAGCTTGGCAGGTCAAAGTCATTTCGTTCGGCCAGTACCATTTGTCATACCGTTTGATGTAGCGCAGGCAGAGTTGCGGTTTCTCCTCAACAATGGCCGCAAAACCCGCGAGCATTAACATGTGGGCGTCGGTCGGATACAGATTCACCGCCTGCGCCGCTGTCTCAATGGGTTTGCGCTTCTTGTCAACAAGTCGAAGATAAATCTCCCGGTACCACTGTTCCTTTGTGGTCAAAGGAAGAACTCCATAGCCAGTATCATTATCTTGCCCCTCATCTTCTTCTTGCGGGAGCATCTTGGTTTCGGCGCCCTTTTTCGTTCCGGCGCTTTGTTCAGAAATGCTTTTCTTGAATCTCAAGAATCTCATTGCCCCTCACTCGCGCCAGATCGACGGTCATCCGGCATCCACTCATGTCCAGCGGATACGATCAGCGCTTCTCCGCAGGCAATCGAGGAAAAAGCCGAGATCTCTCATCCTTCGCTTCGGTGACCTCAGGCCTTCAAAGCCCCTTCAACTCTCCCCGTATCACCAGAGAACACGGGATATTTCAGTTCTGGCTTCGCTGAAGTCAACCACCATCCCGCAAAAATACGCTTCGGGATACCAACCCGCAACCATCGCCGGATCTGTTACGCGCCTCCATCAGTGGTCACTGCGAGGAGCGGAGCGACGCGGCAGTCTCATCATGCCAGAGATTTCGCTGTTGGGATCGGAGGTGAAGTCTCGTTACCGGCCGTCATGCCATCCGAAATCGTGCTCGCTGATTTGGTCGACAATGCCTTAAAAGCGCCTTCAATTCTGCGTGGAATAAATCTCTAGTAAATCTATGGATTTACTAGAGATTTATCTGAGAAGGATTCTAGCATTCAGCTGATACGCGGCACCCATCCAAGCGGGTATCCGTTCACGCGTTCAAAGGTTCAGAGGTTCAGGGTTCACCGGAAATCCGAATCCCGCGGCCGCGAGAATTCGTAGGCTATGAATGGAGAAGGCAGGAGAATAGAAGGATTCGTTTTGAGGGCAAACGGAGGGGTCTGTTGGTCTTCTTCGGCAAATAGAAGCGGTTTCACAGCGAAGTCCGGAGTGGGGTTTGCGTAGCGCTGGATCGGCAATAACGCAGTGAGAGCTGACTTCAGGCAACCTTGAACGGTGAACCCTGAACCTGTGAACGGTGTCCAAGGCGGAATCGGCCAGGAAACTAAAGCATCGAGAGAGCTGGGGTGGGGGAGAGGCGTTCCATTTGTCAGTGGGGCAGGAGGAAGAACCTGCTGGATCTGCAAGAATCAGAGGTTCGGTTGATGGTGATTTCGTGAGCTTTCAGGACAGGCCGGGAAGTGCTTTGCACTATCGGAACCCTTCTTGCAATGCCTGAGGCCGGGGGCATCGCGAGCACTACGACGTCGCCCAGCATAAACTCCGCGCGGCGATCCCGCGTACCGCGCGGGATTGCTTCGTCGCTACACTCCTCGCAATGACTAGCCCGGATTTCTCACCGGCTTTCGTCGCGAAAGGGTCGAGATGGTTGTGGCCGCGAGGCTTGAGACCGAGGACCCCGCAGTCGTATCCCCTGCGATACGCCGAGGAGTCCGAAGGAGCGTAACGAAGCAGACATAGGCATTGAGAGAAGATCGTGGAGAAACGGCATTCGAAGCTGACCAAGGATGCAGCTTAGAATTACTTGCTTTCTCGCCAACGTTTCGCATGTTCGCTGAGTATTCATGCAGAGGCCGATTGCAGAGATAAGGGCCGAACGTGATGTTGCCGAAAAGATTCGCCTTACCCCATTACATCGATCCGCCTGTGGCGGACCCTCAATCTACTTGGGAGTTGCGGAGTCAGAACAATGAAAAAAGCAAAACGCCATATCGGCAAATTCCTGATGGAATCTTTGACGATAGATCAGATTACCTGCCTTCTGGATGTTGTGTTTTCCACCGGAGATGCGAATCGGTATACGGAGGCGTTCAAAAAGGCCGACCCGGATATGGGCGAAACCGTAGGCAAAATCCTGAAAATGGACCATGAAAAAACCCGCACATCTCCGGTTGTCCGGGTTGCTTCCGATGAACGGACAATCGAGCACTGGAATTCATTGTGGAGTCACTGGGACGGCCTGGTTTCCGAAGTAGGTGATGAAGAGGGCAAATATGCCGTTCAGGACGCACACTGGGAACCGCCTTATTTTGACGGATCTGTCCTTGCGGATGACCTTGATCCGATAGCGGGGAACATGCTCGGTCTTATTGATGACGTCTATGATCTGGTCGATGATCCTGATCTGTTTTCCAACGCGCTGGAGGAGATCGGTTCAAACATCTCTTCATACCCCGAATGGATGGGTGCTGAGGATGGTGAGGGGTGCACACTGGAGGCAAATGTCACCCGCTGCGTATTGAGATGGCTGTGGCTTTCTTCGCTCAAGGATGCGCGCCCCGGCAAGGCTTTTCTGGACAAGGTTTATGGAATTCAGGACCACTGCGATATGGTGGATCTGGATGATAATGAGTGTGTTGATTTCTTTACAGAACTCCCCGGGGAAGTCTGCTGTGAAATCTATGAGTGCTTCCAGAATGATGACAACAGAAATCATCTGGAGAATGTCTATTCAAGATGGCACAGGATGAATCATCTCTATCAGAAACGATTCGACTCTGCCGAACACCTTGAAACATGCCGGAAGCACCTTGCCGAGAACTGGCGGTACGGCCAGCCCCTGATTGATGATGCTCTTGGCCGGGGTGATTATCAAGTCGCTGAATCATTGCTTGAGGAGACCTTTTCCAGTTGCTTGAGCAGGAAAGATAAGACAACATGGTATCCTGAAACTTCCCTCCTGCTTGATGAACGAAGATACTCTTATGGAGATAATGAGGAAGATATCTCAGGATTGCTGCAATCATGGGCGAGTGTAGCGCAGAAGCTCGGCAATATAAAACGAAGTGCCGCATCAGAATTGCAAAGCATGGTGTTTCGTGCCCCCGAAGACTGGGATGCCATTATTAGTCATTACAAGAAGCAGCGAAATCGTGAGGCAAGAGAAGCAATCGATCCGCTGTTTGTTCAATGGCAGAACGAAATGGCTCGGCGAAGTATTGGCCATGTTATGGATGCCCCTCTTTCCTCTGACACATGGATACACTGGTTGATTGAAGCCGAAGTGGACATAACGGGGAAAGGGGCATGGTTCATGATGAAGCTCAACACTTGGTTGGCAGATCTGAGAAGAGACGGCAATGCTTTTGCAGAACAATGGAGATCGCTTGCACGATTAACAAAGGATCTGCCTGAGAGTGGCGGGCTCAAGAAGCAGTATCCTACCTTTTTCAAGATCGTCCTTCCCGACGATTCCCACGCATCTTTGCTGAACAAGACACGTTGCAGCGGGCTACAGAAAATGAATGCGGGTTCCTGCCTTTCGACTGTCATGGATATTTGGACAGACCACCTACGCCATATTGTTCCGGATCCGGCGCACGCCTACGGCTCAAATTATGCCAGTCATGCTCAATGGATGAAAGCGCTCTATGAGCTGAGCCGCGATGCATATGACGGTATGCTGGCGCAATGGTGTCAGCAACATAAACGACGGCGGAATCTGTGGCGCGATATGAAGAGTTACCACTTACCAATATGAACTTCAGACATATCGACGTGCCGGTATTGAAGTGAGGGTTCACGCAGGAATAACTTCACATTCTTGTATCCCATCTTCATCCCGCGTACTGAACGGGACTACGCTTCCCGTCTACGCCAAAGCTTGGCCGTGGCAAGCCGGTGGGCACGGCATGCCATGCCCCTACATGGGAGAGATCAATTTAGCGCCAAATCTGTGCGCCAAAAATGCGATCTTATTCTTGCGCGAATTAAGGTGAACAGCGGGCGAAATGGCTGAACTTCATGAAGAGAGTCGCCCTTCCCTGGGTCAGCGACCGCAGTTCCGTGGCGTACCCAAACATCTTGGACATGGGGGCTATGGCGCGAACGCCATGCCCCACGGGCCTCGTCTCAATATCGGATACGCGTCCCCCCCGGCTATTCAATGATTCGACCACATTGCCCAGGCCGTCGGCGGACACGGCGATCTCCACAAAAACCTGAGGCTCGAGCAGAATGGGGCCGGCCTTGTGACAGGCCTCGTGGAATGCTTTGGATACTGCGGCGGATACGGCCATGGGGCTCACCGTTTCCTCAGTGAAATCAACGCCCTCCAGGCACACCTCGAGATCAACCATGGGATAACCCATGAGTACCCCCGCACTGATGGAAGCCATGACCGTCTGCTTTGCTGCTGCTCGGAGATCAGTGGGAAGGAAAGCCATCTCATCTGATTCAAGGTATACAATGCCTGCTCGCTGCGCGGCAGGGGCCACTGAGAGCCGCACAGTGGCCTCGTGCATCCGGCCAGCAAGCAGTTTCTCGAACCTTGCTTCGGCCTCAGCCATCTTTTCCACCGTTTCCTTGTAGGCCACTTGGGGCTTACCAACCCGCGTGTCTATTTGGAAGTGCTCCTTGAGCCTTTGCACAAGAACCTGTAGATGGAGCTCACCCATGCCGGATATCACTGTCTGCCCGGTTTCCTTGTCTTCCCGGACTGAGAATGTGGGATCCTCCACATGCAGTTTCTCCAGGGCCTTGGTGAGCTTGTCCTCGTCCTTTCGGGTCATGGGCTCCACTGCAGCTGAGACAACGGGGATCGGGAATTCCATGCTCTCCGCAAGTACCACGGGATTGGCGGGCGAGCATAAAGTGTCGCCCGTAAAGGCCTTGCCAAGTCCTGCCACTGCCGCGACATCCCCGGCAGTCAGCCTATCCACCTTCATCCGTTTGTCTGCGTAGAGGCGATAGAACCGTTTTGGCCTCTCGATAACGCCTCTGGTGGGATTGAGTACGTCCTGGCCGGGCATGAGGGTTCCTGAATAGACCCTTACATAGGTGAGTCGGGATTGGCTCTCCTGATACATGACCTTGAATGCCAATGCAAGGAACTCCGCCTTCTCCTCGGGATGGAAGAGGATCTCTTCCTTCGTCTCACCATCAAAAGCCACCACTGGCCGCGTATCTTGTGGGGAAGGCAGATAGTCAATAATGCTGTCGAGAAGAGGCTGGATGCCAATGTCCCGCAGAGCCGCCCCACAGAGTATGGGCATTGCTTGTGCTCCGCAGGTGATCCTCCTCAGCGCATCCTTGATTTCAGCCATGGGGGGGGTCTCGGTCTCCAGGAGAAGCTCGAGAAAACAGTCGTCGAGATCCGCCATCTTCTCCAAGAGCTCCCTCCGGGCCGCCATTGCCTTCTGGCGATGATCATCGGGGATGGGCAAACGCTCGAACTGCTCGCCTCGCGAGGTGGCGTCCCAAACGAGATATTCCATTGAGAGAAGGTCTATGATGCCTCGAAAGTCGTTCTCAGCGCCAACGGGGAGTTGGAGCGTGAGGGTGGATTGCCCCAAACGTTCGGAAACCATGGCCACGGCCCTGTCGAAATCCGCGCCCAACCTGTCCATCTTGTTTACGAACACTATGCTGGGAAGCTTGTACCGGGCCGCTCTTGCCCAGACATTCTCCGTCTGGGGCTCTACCCCTCCCACGCCACAGAGAACCGTGACAGCTCCGTCGATGGCTCTGAGAGAACGCTCCACTTCCACGGTGAAATCTACGTGGCCAGGTGTGTCCACGAGATTGATCTGGTGATCCCGCCATGGAATGGTGGCCGCAGCGGACGTGATGGTAATGCCGCGCCGACGCTCTTGCTCCATGTAGTCAAGCACCGTGGACCCATCATCCACCCTGCCAATCCTATGCGTTGCCCCAGAGTAATAGAGGAATCGCTCACTGGTGGTGGTTTTTCCTGCGTCGATGTGCGCGATAATGCCTATGTTGCGTATCAACCCGATACGCTTGCTCACTATGCTCCTCCTGAACGGGCTATCTGGGGATAAGGGGGCAGCCTGGGGACAGGCTGCCCCAGCGTTGAGGTTACTGCTCCAGGATCACGAATTCGACACGCCGGTTCAGGCGTTTTCCTTCGGGGGTAGCATTGCTGGCTATGGGCATGCTTTCACCAAATCCCCGTGCCTCGATTCGGCTGCTGGGCGAGACATTGAATCGCTTGATCAGATATGCTCTGACTGATTCGGCTCGCCGTTGACTGAGGTCGAGATTGTACGCGTCCGTGCCGTCCGAGTCGGTATGGCCTTCGATTCGCACCCGCATCTCCGGAACATCCACCAGAAGCGTTCCCGTTTGATCGAGAACGGGCAACGATTCAGGAAGCAGTTCAGCACTGGCTACCGCAAAATTGACGCCCTCGAGGCGGATCCTCTCAGGACAGCCGTAGCTGTTCACCTTTGCCCCCGGGCGTGTGCCCGGGCACTTGTCCAATCCGTCATATACCCCATCACCATCGCTGTCCAATGGACAACCATTCCGATCGACTTGGGCTCCGTACGGCGTGTCGGGACAGATGTCGAGCCCGTCGGAAACGCCATCCATGTCGCCATCAATGGGGCATCCCAGAGAGTCAACCTTGGCGCGGATCGGCGTCCCCGGGCACTTATCAAGACCGTCAAATACCCCGTCACCATCGGTGTCCAGCGGGCAACCCTTGTGGTCGACTTTTGCTCCGTATGGTGTTTCAGGACAGATGTCGATTCCATCGGGAACGCCATCCGAATCAGCATCCACCGGGCAGCCGAGGCTGTCGACTGCAGTTCCTGGTCTGGTATCAGGGCATTTGTCAGCACCATCGGCCACACCATCGCCATCGCTATCCACGGGGCAACCAGCTCTGTCTACCGGCATATTGGCGGGTGTATCCGGGCAGTCATCAACCCCGTCCGGCACCCCGTCGCCATCCCCATCAAGGGGGCAGCCGCGGTCATCAACAATGGCGCCGGTGGGGGTTCTTGGGCATTTATCTCTTCCATCGGGTATGCCGTCGCCGTCACTATCCTCGGTACAACCCCAGGTGTTCACGCTAGCGCCTGCAGGGGTATCCGGACATTTATCGAGGCCATCCGGCACCCCATCCCTGTCACCATCAAGAGGGCAGCCAGTGGGATCCACCACGGCGCCCCGGGGCGTGTCGGGACAGCGGTCGAGACCATCGTAGATGCCATCAAGATCCGTGTCCAGAGGGCATCCTCGCAGGTCAACAATGGCTCCCAACGGCGTATCAGGACAGAGATCGCCCTCATCGGATACGCCGTCTGAATCCTTGTCGCGTTTCGCCATGAGCGAGGGCATGCCAAGGGTCAACACCAGTTCCCAGTCCGGCGCCTTGTATTGCGCATCATCATTGTTGAGCCCTATTCGAACTGCGAAATCCAGAGTTGACTCTCCCTTGCCTCCAAACCTGACGCCGGGTGTGAGCCTCATAGGACTATCCGTGAAATCCCAATCGAGCTCTTGACCGGCGAACGTCCGGTACTGATCAGTGGACAACTCCAAGAAGAAAGCCATGGAAGGCGTGGGGAACTCCACCGCACCGGCAAGCCTCATGATCTCGGTCTCTTTATCGTCATCGTTCTTCTCGATCCCTGCATTGAAATGAACTTTCAGCGGTGCTGATCGGACCGCTTGCGCCAGATCGACGGTGAGCAACCCCATGCCGCCAAACCAGGGAGAACTAGTGCCGTACCCCTTGTCCTCATCTCCCGTGGTCAAACCATAGTAGCCGGAAAGGCCAAACTGCAGTGCATTGAAGTCGCCCAATGGCAAGGTCAACTTCGCGCGCAGGTTTACATCACCTACACCGCATTCAAAATCATCCCGCCCAGAAATATCTTTCTCATTATTGCTGATGTAGTCGAAATGGTAGGGAACAAATGCCGCCACCTCCATGAAGTCAGCCAAGGCATAGGTCATGCTGATCCTGGATTGGCCCACATGAAGAGTTGCGGCATCGAGAAGCCCGGGATACTCTTCTGTTCTATAGAAACCGTGAAGGCCGAGGGTCAGCGTTCCGATGCCGTTGTTGGCGGCGTCTTGTGTCTCAATGAGCCCGCAAAGCCCACCAGGGGTCACCCCAGCGATCGCTGGACTGCAGAAGCAGATCACAAGAGCGGTTAGCGTGAGACTAGATAGTAATCCGTATTTCACAAAACACCTCCGGGGATTCGAGACTTCCTGAGCGTAGCCTTTGGAGATTGCGTGAACCAATTTGACGAAGAAACGTCATTCGTGATGGCAACTAATCGTGGTGCAAAACCAACGTCAAGCACATGGATGGGGAGGTTTCTGTCACTTCAGACGGCAGGCGGTGAATATGGAACCGGAGCTCCACCCACAGTCATTGCGAGGAGTGTAGCGACGAAGCAATCTCATTCCCTCAACTGAGATCGCCGCGCTGTCGCTCGCGATGACTCCTGAGCGTCAGTCATTGCGAAGAGGCATCCGAAAGTACAAACCACAATGGTGTCTTGTGCGAGAGCCTTCACATCAAGAAGACAAGTCAAGGACATCCAGGGCAAGCTGGATCCTCCCAAAGGGGGCGGCAACCTGTGCCCCGCTGACCATTGGGCGTATCCTCTCCAGCAATTCATGGGCGATCTGAACGCCTTCTGCCGCGGCATTCCCCTTCTCCTCGGCTGCGGCGATTCGTCTCATTGCCCAGGAAGGCACGCTGGCGCCCGGTACTTCATTGTTCATGAATTCCGCATTGCGCAACGCAACAAGAGGCCAGATCCCCACAATGATGGCGATATGAGCGCCTTGTAGGCGTCCAAGAAAGCTCTCCAATTGCTCGGGGTCATAGATGGGCTGGGTAATGGCAAACTCGGCGCCTGCTTCAATCTTGTACTCGAAACGCCGAAGCTCGTGGTCAAGATCAACCGCCCCTGGATTGACACCCACGCCAAGGAGGAATCCGGTGGGGTGCCCCAGGGAATTGCCACCCAAATCGAGACCTTGATTTAACCGCTTCACCATGTTGGTCAAACCTATGGAATCAACATCAAACACCGCGGTTGCATCCGGATAGTCCCCCAGCTTTGGCGGATCTCCTGTAATGATGAGGATATTCCGTAGCCCCATGGCAGCGGCGCCTATCAGATCAGATTGCATGCCCAAGAGATTCCTATCTCGACACGTGTAGTGGAGCACCGTCTCCATGCCCACTTCCTTCTCAATGAGTACCGACAGGGCCATGGCCGACATTCGCGCAGATGCCCTTGGTCCGTCGGGAATATTCACCATGTCGACTCCCGACTCCTTGAGTGTCCGCGCACGCTGAAGGGCTTTCTCCTTGCAAGGTCCTCGGGGAGGGATGAGTTCCACCGAGGTGACGAATTCGTCGTGCGCGAGTTTCGCCCCCATGCGGCTTTTCTTTTCCTGTGGCAGTTCCTCGGCAGGAGTCTCTGGTGCCTCCGTGACGCGCCTCGCTCTTGGCACGACCCTCTTCGCGGGGCGGAGGGCTTTCACTGCCTGGGCGATGGCACGGATATGCGCAGGCGTGGTCCCACAGCATCCTCCCACGATCCGAGCGCCGGCCCGCAAAAAACGCCCGGCATATTCGGCCATGTACTCAGGAGAGGCCAAGTAGATATTCCGCCCCTCTACATTCCTCGGGATCCCTGCATTTGGCTGGACGGAAAGCTTCTTGCTCGTGTGGGGAATCATCCGTTCAAGGGTTTGGAGCATGACATGTGGTCCCACCGAGCAATTGATGCCCACCACATCAGCTCCCCATTCGTCGAGTCTGGATGTGAATATCTCAGGCGTGGTTCCATAAAGACTCGATCCATCGTCTTGTACGGTCATCTGGGCTACGATGGGGAGATCACAGACCTCCCGAACCGCCATCAGGGCTTGATGGATCTCGTTCAGATCGCTGAAGGTCTCGAGTATGAAGAGATCAACGTCGCCGCGCAGTAAGGCCTGGGCCTGCTCGGTAAAAGCCTCCTTCGCCTCGTCAATACTGGTGGGTCCCCATGGTTCGATCTTGAGGCCAAGCGGCCCCATGGCGCCGGCAACCAGCACGTCGGCGGACGCCTCCCTGCGGGCGAGTAATGCACCCTGGAGGTTTATGGCTTCGATCTTGTCCTGCAGCTCATATTTCGACAGTTTGTAACGGTTCGCTCCAAAAGTATTCGTTTCGATGACTTGGGCGCCTGCGCGCACATACGCCGCATGAATCTCCCGAATCATCACAGGGTTCGAAAGGTTGATGGCATCGTAGCAGTGATTCAAATAGACGCCTTTGTTATAGAGCATGGTGCCCATGGCGCCATCAAACACCACGACCTGGTCATCACGCAGCAGGTCCAACAATAGCGAGGCCATGATTAATCCTCCAGATCATGAAAAAGATGCGGGAGAATCTGGATCGACACCACGCCTGCGGTCAAGTGGCACACAAGGCGTGAGACTCAGGATCGACGGGCTCGCGTATCGCGGCTTTGGGGTAGGTCGTCACGAAGGCAAGGTGTTCTTCGTGCCGCTCGCCGCTCCGGGGGATGAGGTGATCTGCTCGATCAGGAAAGACCATGGGCGATACGCGATTGCAGACATGCTGGAGGTAATCCGGCCGTCCCGCGAAAGAATCAAGCCGCCATGTCCCGTCTACGGTGCTTGCGGCGGCTGTCAGATCCAGCATATCCGCTACGAGCGACAGCTCTTCTGGAAGAAGGAATGGATCAGAGAGAGTTTCCAGAGAATCGGCCGGATTGTCGATCTCTGCATCGAGGATCCAATGCCCAGCCCGCGGGAGTTCGACTATCGCAACAAGACGTCTGTCCATGTGGCGGGTGGATTAGTAGGTTTTGTACGTATGGAAACTCGAAACGTAGTCAACGTGGAGCAATGTTTGCTCCTCGAACCTGAACTGAAGGATTGCTATCACATGGTGAGGGAATGGGTGCGTTGGCGGGGAGACCGCCCTGACAGCTATCGGATACTGCTGAGGAATGCCACATCGGGAGAGGGCCTGGTAGTGGTGCATGATCCTCGAGCAGGTGAACAGGAGCTGAGACGCCTGAGGGAGGCTTTGCCGGGATTTCTTGTGGTGCGCCCCGGTGACCATGCCACCATGGGCCACTCCTGCTTATCAACACAGTTTCTTGTTGCAGCGGAGTCATTCTTCCAAATCAACTCAAGCATGCACGAGGAGATGGCCCGGCTTGTAGGGCAGTTTGTAGGCCACGGGCAGGTACTGGTCGATGCGCACGCCGGTGTGGGATGGCCGTCCATCTGTCTTTCTTCTCAGTTTCGAGAGGTAGTGGGGGTTGAGATTTCTAGGCGATCAGTCGATCTTGCCAACATGAATGCGAAGAACGCAGGCGCCACCAATGCCAGGTTCATGCGAGGGACGATCGGGGGCATCGTCAGAAAGCGGAAGCTTCCGACCCGACCAGATGTCCTCATTCTAGACCCTCCAAGGATTGGGCTGGCACGACCGGATTTGAAAGCGGTCCTTGCCCTGAAGCCTTCGCGGGTTGTCTATATGTCATGCGACCCTGTCACCTTGGCCCGAGACGTGGCTCATCTGGTGGCTGGCGGATATGGCATTGATCGGGTAAAACCAGTTGATCTTTTTCCTCAGACGTTCCATGTGGAATGCCTGACGGTACTGACAAGAAAGGGGTAGGAGTCTTTGTCCGACACATCTACGTTTTTTTCGTAGATGGTGGTGTGAGCACATCACGCGGAGAAATTCGTGAGAGAGCTCCCGACGAAGCTCCCGACGAAGTTGTCCGACTGGCCTTTGACCTCTGACTTCTGATCCGCCAGCCGGCGGATTGCGGCCGGAGGCCGCCTTAGGGGAGGGATATGGATACCGCCGGCCACAGGAAACGGCTTCGAAACCGCTTCATGAGAGCTGGTGAAGCCGGAATGGACGAACATGAGCTTCTGGAGCTCCTCTTGACGTATGCTATTCCGCGGAGAGATACAAAGGCGTTGGCAAAATCGCTCATCACGAGATTCGGCAGTCTCAATGGCGTTTTCGAGGCGGAGACCTGCGAACTGGCCGAGGAAGAAGGTATCGGAGAAACAGTGACGGTACTGCTCAAGCTCATTCATGTCCTTGGAATGAGAGCAATGGACCCCATTCAGCAGGGCACTGATTACTTCAAGAGTCCTGAGACCGTGGCCGACTACTTCAGAAAGCGGATGCGCGGGCTCAGAGAGGAGTCTTTCATCGCAGCTCTCCTGGATCCCAAGAACCGGATCATCGAAATCCGCGAACTACAGAAAGGAACGGTTGACCAAGCAGTCGTGTACCCGCGACGTGTAGCCGAAGCCGCCTTGGAGCGGCGAGCGAAGAGCGTGGTAATCGTCCACAACCATCCCAGTGGCGATTGCACGCCTTCACGCGATGACCATAAGATCACGACAGAAGTCAAGTCAGCACTGGTTGCCGTAGGAGTCGTCCTGCTCGATCATGTGGTCATTGGTTCCGACAGACACTTCAGCTTCCGCGACGCGGGTCTGCTGTGAGAGCCAAGTTGACATAATGACTGCCGACATGGTTGTTTTTCGTGTGCACAAATCATGAGTATCGTGGAGTAACTTAATAATGAGACACCAGTCATCATCCCTTAAATACTCGCTGGTCGCCCGGTTCGTCTTGACGTTGGCGCTTGCGGCGTTGCTCGGTCTGAGCCTGAAATCCTATTCCTTCGAGGATTGGGGCAAGGTGACCAATAACGAAGGTGGGATCTGGTCCGGCATATTGCATGGTCGCGTGGAGAATATGTGTGGGGTGGCGGGCGCCGGTGCGAGCCACCTCCTGATCTGGACCTTTGGGCGGGTTGCGGCGTGGCTTCTGCCAGTTCTTGTTTTGGTGTGTAGCGTTGCCGGGGTTTGGGCGACACTGGCCAATCGGCTGCTGAAATGGACCTTTATCCTTGTTGCCACTTGTCTCGTACTGACCATGGCCATGGCGTTCACAACGCCTGACGGTTTTGATGCCTTCACACGCGGGGGAATTGTGGGGACATGGCTCGCCGACATGGGAATCCAGCTCCTCGGGAGGAGCGGCACGGGGATTTTCTTGCTGGTGTGCGCCGTCCTCATTCCACTGTACGCGGTGGGGGACCATCTCAAGAAGATCGAAGCACGGAGACTCTCACGTCCACGGCTCAACCGGCGTGCACGGCCCCGCCGATCGGCAGTGGATACGGGGAAAAATCTGGACGGCGGTGCGTTTCCAGAGGACCACAAGTCATTGGGTAATGATGAAGGGGGTCCACCGGGCATTGGCCCTCTGTATGAACTGCCCAACCCATGGCCCTACAAACTGCCCCCATTGAGTCTGCTGCGCTCGGACGGCGCGTCGTGGTCAATCGCATCGCACAAGGAAGTCGAACAGGGGAGGAAGCGGCTCGAAGAGGCGCTGGCGAGTTTCGGTGTCCAAGCACATGTAGAAAGAGCTATCCCTGGCCCCATTATCACTCGTTATGAGGTGGAGCCCGCACCGGGAGTCAAGATCGCCCGGATCGCTGCTCTGGCGCACGATCTCGCACTGGCTTTGAAGGCTCTTCGTATCAGGGTTGTTGCGCCGATTCCCGGGACCGGTGTGGTGGGCATCGAGGTGCCCAACAGGAATACGAGCATCGTTCGTCTCGGTGACATCGTTCGAGCGTCAGCGTTTCAGCGGTCATCATCGCTGCTTTCTCTGCCGGTCGGCAAGGACACGGTTGGTGATCCTGTGGTCTTTGACCTAACACGGCTGCCCCATCTTCTCATTGGCGGCACCACGGGTTCAGGGAAGAGCAGTTGTATCAATGCATTTATTTGCGGTCTGCTGACACGAGTGACGCCTCAGCAGGTTCGTTTGATCCTCATCGATCCCAAACGGGTTGAACTCATCGGATACGAAGGAATACCCCACCTCCTTCACCCGGTTGTTACGGATCCCAAGATTGCACTTCGCATCTTGGGCTGGGCAGTAGGGGAGATGGAACGGCGATACGAAATACTGGCCGGCAATGGCTTGCGCGACATCGCGGCGTTCAACTCGAGCTTGGAATCGGATTCGGCGCGAATGTCCTACATTGTGGTCATCATAGACGAGCTTGCGGACTTGATGATGACAGCCCCAGGCGAGATTGAGGGCGCCATCATACGTTTGGCCCAGAAGGCCAGGGCTGTCGGCATCCATCTCATCGTAGCGACGCAGCGTCCCTCCAAGGAGATCGTCACCGGGGTGCTCAAATCAAATTTCCCCGGGAGAATCGCCTTCCACGTGATGCAAAAGGTGAACTCGAACATCATTCTCGATCATGTCGGCGCCGAGAAGCTCCTCGGCAACGGAGACATGCTCTTTCTGGCCCCCGGCTATCCCGCCCCCCAAAGATTCCATGGCGCCTTCATCGCACCCAAGGAGATCGAACAGATTGTTGATTTCTGGAGGAATCAGGCCATGCCGGAGAGAGAGGAAGCTGGTTCCGTCCAGACAAGTCTTACGGAGCAGCTCACCACACGCGACGAGCTTGATGATCCTATGTGGGAAGATGCAGCCAGACTGGTCATCCTGAACAAGCAAGGGAGTACATCACTGATCCAGCGGCGTCTTAAGGTTGGTTACGCACGTGCCGGCCGATTGATGGACATCTTGGAGCAGAAGGGACTCGTTGGCCCAGCCCAAGGCAGCAAGCCACGAGAGGTGTTGGTTGATGCATCGTGGCTCCAGGAGGATGGCTCTGGAAGCTGATGTGTGAGCTTCTGTCTTCGATAGGTAATCAGAGATCAGTCCAGTATGAGGAGACGTGTGTCATTCTGAGGGAGCGGAGCGACCGAAGAATCTGGGAGGGGAGGGAAGGAATGTGGAATCTGTCAATCTTGAATCTAAAATCTTGAATCTTGAGAACAGGGAGAGATTCTTCGCTCCTGTGGGTCGCTCAGAATGGCAGGGGGATCTTCGCCTGAAATCCGACGCCTGAAGAACGTGAACGCATTATATGGTAACGATATACAGCCGAATCCCTCAAGTACATTCTTACTATGATTCATATGATTCATTGGAACCAGAAAATGGACGGCGCGTATGTGCAGATGAACGTATTCCGGGCTCGTGAGAGCGTCTGCCCGGCAGCATGATACCGATAGGAGAGGGGCTCAAGAGAATATGGTTGGCGTGGCAATGTTTCTCACCGTGATTCTGGCTTCGAATCCTGGGTTCTACGAGCAGTGGAACGATCGGCTCGAATCAACGAATCTCCACCATGTCACCACTATCCAGGAATGTTTCTGGCCGCTTACCGGAGAGAGGATCGAGCGACAGGTCGAAGTATGGTTCGCACCACCAAACCGCTTCAAAGCCTGTTACTCACCACCTGATAGCCAACAGATTATCGCGGACGGCGCTACGGTGTGGACCATTGTTCCTGACAATGAGCAGGCTCTGGTGCAAGCGCAGGATCCCCATCTCACGTGGAAGGACACGCCCCTGGGAGAGATCCTCTCTGCCGGCGGCAAGAACTGCGTCGTGGATAGCGCCAAAATAGGGGAGGACCCTGGCGAACTATGGATGGAGTGCTCCGGGTTCGACGAACAGGGGCCTTGGGAGAAGATCAGCATAGTCATCGATGCAGGTGGTTTTTGGCCTTCGCGGGTCTTGCTCGAAGACATCAGTGGGAACAAGACCACTTATTCCGTGCTCAAGTGGGAAGAGAAACCTCTGACTGCGGAGGCGGATACACTGTTTGACGTGGTGATTCCGTCAGGAATCGAGGTAATCCGATTAGATTGAACGAGCCTTGAGCCAGATTGAGGTGACTCAGATCGACTCCACGAAGATAGGGGAGGGGAGGCAGACCTTTTTCATCAGCAGCTTGGGATGCCCAAAAAACCTGGTGGATAGCGAGGTATTCGCGGGGATTCTCGGCCAACAGGGCTGGGCCATGACTGAGGAGCCGGGGGATGCCGATCTCATCGTGGTGAACACCTGTGCGTTCATCGAAGATGCGCAGCGGGAGTCGGTGGATGCGCTGCTTTCGGCTTGCGCATCGCGAAGATCCGGCTCCTGCCAATATGTGGTTGCCGCCGGATGCCTTGTCCAGCATGCTGGTGATCAGCTTTCCCGTGCCATGCCGGAGATCGATCTGCTTGTTGGCGTACATGACTTCCCTCGCGTGCCGATCCTTCTCGATCGGGTAACCAAGCAGGGCTGCCGCAGGAGGCTTTTTCGTTCCTCGAAGCCCCAAGGACAGGCTATTGACTGCTCTTTCAGACAATCCCTCGGACCAAGACACTACAGATACTTGAAGATCGCAGAAGGATGCAGTACTGCATGCGGATTCTGCATAATCCCCAAAATTAGGGGAGCGCAACAGAGCGTGCCTTCTGCCACAGTGCTCAAGCACGCCACCCGTCTTCTCCAGGACGGGGCAATCGAGCTTCTTGTGGTAGCCCAGGACAGCACTGCATATGGTGCGGATTTCGGAGAGCCCGATTCGCTTCCGGATCTCCTCCTCAGATTGTCGGAAATCGCCACGGAATACGGAAAGAGATGGATTCGGGTGCTCTATCTTCATCCACATCGCGTCTCGGATCCACTCATTGCTGCCATGGCGCAGCTCCCCATACTTCCGTACTTCGATATTTCACTGCAGCACAGCAGTCCCACGGTTCTCAAGGCCATGCGCCGTGCTCTCCCGCCGGGAGGCCACAGATTGTTGATCGAGCGAATACGACAAAGCCTTCCGCATGCCATTCTCAGATCCACCATTCTCTTAGGCCACCCTGGAGAAACATCAAAGGAATTCGACCATCTGCTGAGCTTCATCGAGTGGGCAAGACTCGATCGAGTCGGCGTTTTTCTGTATAGCGCTCAAGCCGGCACTTTTTCCGCATCTCTTGATGCCCCATCATACCAGGAGGTTTCATGTCGCCAGATGGAGCTCGATGCGCTGCTGGCGGATCAGGCCGATGACTTCTTCCAGAGGCATCTTCATGAGCTACAGGATTTCCTCGTGGATGGGCCATCAAATGAAGATCATCTCATCGCATGCCGCCCCTGGACTGAGGCACCAGAGATCGATTGGCAGTACCTCTTCGCCCCTCACGGAACAGTGCCCGTGACAGGAAGCTTTGTGCATGGGAAGGCAATAGGGGGGCGAGCCGGATCTGTCCTTGTCGGGCTCTAGTACTCATTGACCTAATATGTCTTTCTGAGCGTTCGCATAGAATCTCGGAGCGCTTTTTTGCCTGGATTAAACATAATATATCTTATCAGACATCGAATCATGCACAAGAATCATCGATATTCTGTCAGAATCTGCTCGCTCATGCTGACTCGAAGTGATTTGACTGAAAGGCTTATAGAATAAGGAATATCTGGGCCATGCTTCATGTCGAACATGAAGATCCTGTCAGTTGCTCAGTCAAGGTTCTTGGTCAATGAGGATGAAGAAGAGAGACAGGAATGTTTCATCTCTCGTTTCACGGTCTCGGGCTATCGCTGGCACCACGCTCAGTCATTGCGAGGAGTGTAGCGACGAAGAAATCTCATTCGTCCATTGAGATCGCCGCGCTCTTGGTCGCGATGACCCCGGGGCCTCAGTCATTGCATGGAGGGTTCCGGAAGTATAAACCACTTCCCGGGCTGTCCTCAAATATCCCGTAGGACAACCCAGAACCTTGAACCTCTGAACGCCTATCTATTGCGGCAATACCAGGGCAACCGCGAGATCGGCAACGTTGGTCCCCGTGGGCCCCGTACATAAAGTCGCCTTGATTCGAGAGAGAAAGCTGAAACTATCATTGTGATCCAATGTAGCATGTGGATCGAGACCGCATGCGCGCGCGTCAAGAATCGTACTCCCCGACACGATGGCGCCGGCTGCCGGTGCAGAACCATCTTTGCCATCCGTGGCAAGCGTCATGAGCCAGAGATGAGCCTTGCCTTGAGCTCGCAGAGCAAAGCCCATGGCCAGTTCGAGATTTCGGCCGCCGGTCCCGTGTCCAGTCACCGTGACGCTGGTTTCGCCTCCGAATACAAGGCAATATGGGGGTCCTTGGCGAGGCTGCTCTAATGCCTTCTCGGCGAGCCGAGCGCCACAGGTTTGCGCCTCGCCGGAGAGCCACCCAGGGTAGATCTTGGTTCTGTACCCAAGTGTCGAAGCCGTTTCCCCGCAGGCGCGCAATGCCGTATCATTCGATCCAATCACTATGGTTTGAGACCTTGGATAGGTCCATGTGGGCCACACTTGGTTCAACGGATTGAGGGTTTCTCGCCACCCTGTGTCCAACAGTCCATACTTCTCCAACACGCCTCGAGGTGACGGACCATGATCAGGACATCCCACAGTGGGACCGGAACCTATATCGGGCAAATGATTTCCCGGCACATCGGAGATGATTAGAGCCAATAGCCTGCCAGGTGCTGCCAGCCTCGCCAGCCCGCCGCCCTTGAGTTTGTCTATGCTGCGACGCACCGCGTTCAGCTCATGGATTGTGGCGCCCCGGCGCAAGAGAGCCCGTGTCAGATCCGCGATCCGCTGGAGGGATACTCCAGGCAGTGGTGAGACCATAAGGGCAGAGGCGCCTCCGGAGAGCAGGACGAGAAGGAGATCATCCCGCTTCGTCTCTCGCGCCAATTGGCTCGCTGCCCGGCCAGCGGTGATGCTTCCAGGCCCAGGCATCGGATGGTCGGCTTGGAACCATGTCCAGCCCGGTGCGTCCATGGCCATTCCCCTGGGGGCGATTCCCACCCCGCGACATACGTCGGCCATTGCCTGAATACATCCTGACGCCATCCATGGTGCGGCTTTGCCCACTGCGATAATCCTGAGATGCCGATATTCCTGTTTCAGAGGATTACGTAGCTCAGGGATCTTCAGCCCCAGCTTTCCCGGGGCACACGCAATGAGTACCCTTCCGAGAAGAGTGTGGGGGTGCACTGCCCACACCCCACTCTCCCCTATCCGGAAAAGATGGGACGCAGGCCTTGTTCTTGGGGATGCCCATCCGCCCAATCGCAGCTTGACCCTCACTAGATTCCCTCCTAACCTGGGCGCTTCATCGTCATCTCTCAACCCATTCCTTCACCATGGCGATCGCGGTTGTCCCGGAGGTTCCATTGGAACAGACATCTCTCAGAGTACAGATCACGGACCTCCGATCAACGTGGGCTGTCGTCCGAAGAATTCTCCCCTATCTGCGCCCTTACTCGTGGCGCATGATTGTTCTGTCCATCCTGCTCCTTTTCCAGACTCTGGCATCGCTCTGGATTCCCTTTCTTTTGACGATCTATGCGGTGGACGAGGTGCTGATCCAGCAGGAATGGTCGAAGATGATCCAGCTTGGCCTCCTGTACGGCATCCTTTTTATCGTGTCTGCCGTCGCCTTCCTGGTGAATCGATATCTGATATTCACGGTGGGCGCAGGCGTGGTGAGGGATCTCCGTCGTGATCTCTACCGCCACATTCATAGCCTCGACCTTGGATATCTCCAAATCCATCCCTCGGGTGATCTCATATCGCGGGTACTCAATGATGTAGGCGGGGTCCAGGGTCTTCTCACCTCTACCTTCCTTACGATTCTGAGTCAGCTGATCCTCGCAGCCAGTGCGGCATATCTGGTCCTGTCTCGATCGTGGAGACTTACATTACTTAGCGTCATTATTGTACCGTTCATAGTGCTTGTCACTAAATATTTTAATAAAAGGGCTCGCGTTCTGTCAAGGTTGTTGCAAGAGCAGCTTTCCGTCATTACGAGATCTTTGCAGGAATCAATGACCGGGATGCGTCTTATCAAGACATTGAGTCGTGAATCACTTCGTGTTTCCAAATTCACTCACCAATTGGAAGATCTCTATAGATACAGTGTCAGAAGGGGCATGGTGGAGGCTTTCCATTCACAGTCAACATCTCTATTGGTGGCTCTGGGCGGGGTGCTTGTCCTGGTCGTAGGCGTACACGAAATCCGCGCAGGAACCATGACCCCTGGAACACTCTTGGGCTTTTTCTTTGTGATTGGAAGGGCCTTCTACGGTCCGGTAACGACGTTTGCATCGATGAATGTGCAGATCCAGTCGTCCTTGGCATGTCTGGAACGTATTCTGGAACTGATGGATGCAGAGCCCCAGGTGAAGGACAAACCAGATGCAAAGCGACTCGGCGAGATCAGCGGGACTCTCGTTTTTGACAGGGTACGGTTCTCGTATGACGCAGGGCAACCAGTGCTGACGGATTTCAATCTGAAGGTTCATCCTGGAGAATCGGTTGCCCTCTTTGGCCCGTCCGGAGCCGGGAAGAGCACGACCATAAACTTGATCTGCAGATTCTATGACCCTCAACAGGGCAGCGTGACCATTGACGGGCTCGATTTGAGGGATATTGCACTGGATGATCTGCGATCGAAGATTGCCTATGTGGATCAGGATACCTTCCTATTCAACGCATCGGTGACGGAAAACCTCGAATTCGCCAAGCCCGATGCCTCATATTCAGAGATCGTTGAGGCATGTCAGGCCGCATTTATCCATGAGGTCATTGAGGCGCTCCCACAGGGCTACGATACCGTATTGGGGGAGCGTGGGGCAAGGCTCTCCGGTGGAGAGAAACAACGCCTCTCCATCGCGCGGGCGATTCTGAGAGATGCGCCGATCATCATCTTTGATGAGGCCACGAGTTCCTTGGATTCGAGGTCGGAAGCATTAGTGCAGGAGGCGTTGGGCCATCTTCTCAAGGGACGCACATCCATCACTATCGCACATCGGCTGGGAACGATCCGCGCAGTGCAGCGAATAGTCGTTATGGACGAGGGAAAGATCGTTGCATCAGGCTCGTACGAAAAACTCCTTGAGGGGTGCGAGCCCTTCAAACGCTTCCATGCGCAACAGTTCGGAACCGCCGACGCGATTTCCCAGAGTAACTCCCCTACGTCTCCTTGATGTGAAGGCCGTCCTCCTGCATGAGGACGACGTGTGGCTCGGTACTCTTGGCGCGATCCTCATCCACTTGGCAAAAACACATGACGATCACGAGGTCACCGACTCGCCCAAGATGGGCGGCCGCGCCATTCAACACTACTCCCCTACCCTCCCCTTCCGGAATAGCATACGTCGTGAACCGCTCGCCGGATTCAAGATTGGCAACCAAGACCTCCTCTCCAGGGAGGATGTCAGCGGCATCCATGAGCTCCTGCGCAATGCCCAAACTCCCCTCATAGTCAAGGCATGCCTTGGTGATCTTCACTCTATGGATCTTCGCCCTGAGCATACTACGTGTCATTGGCTTGGTCCTTGCTTTGCTTCTTGATCATAGTGTCAAGAATCTCCCCCCAAATGGAGAGGTCACGTTCTGTGAAGAGTATGAAGTATATCTCATGCGGCAGCGCGTGCTCCGCAAGGAATGTGGCTGTGGTGCGCAGTGCGATGTTCGCTGCCTGTCGCAATGGGAAACCATAGGCCCCTGTGCTGATGGCCGGAAATGCTAGTGTCTCCAGGCCCTTTTCCATTGCGATCTCCAAACTTCTCCTATGGCAGTCCGCAAGGAGTTCTTCCTCCCCGTGCTTCCCGTCGCGCCACACAGGGCCCACGGTGTGGATGACCCAGGGCGCGGGCAGCCGATACCCCTTGGTTATTCTCGCATCTCCCGTGGAGCATCCCCCCAAGGTGGCGCATTCGGTCTTCAGTTTCGGGCCGGCCGCCCGGTGAATGGCGCCGTCCACTCCCCCACCCCCACGCAGTGACGAATTGGCCGCATTGACAATCCCGTCCACGTGGAGCGTGGTAATGTCACCTCGCTCCACGTGGATCCTTGAGAATTCGCTCAACTCAGCGCTCTTCCTTGGGTGCTGGGGAAGACGTCTTGCATCCCGGCAGGACGCCGGAAGAGAAGTCAAACTCACCGAAGCGCACCCCGTCCCCAAAGGGCTCATCATACATGTTCCTCGGCAAAAGCAGGTAGAAGTAGTTCACCGTATCGCTGCCAAGTACTCCCATATCCGTATACGATGTGGGGGTCGTCACCGTGGTCAAAGGGGCAACTCCTGTGGTGTCGCCAAAGGCCTCGGTGAATCTGTACAGCGCATAACTGTAGCCACAGGCAATGGGATCCCACTCAATGAGCAGGTCCTGACTCTGGGGCGTCATGGTGACCAGCAGCTCGTGGGATGGAACCAGTTCCTGGGTGCCTCCGCCGCTCGCCGCATTGTGGTAACGGGCCGCGAACTCCTGCAGGTATATATTGGCAGTTTCCGCGCTATGAATCATCAGCGTGTTTTCATCATTGGAATTCTCCGCCGCGCTTGACCAGTTGTGGGACCCCGTAATCACGATTGGATCGCCATTAGCGTCGTTCACGTCAATGATGGCATACTTGTGGTGCAGCGTGCCACCTTCCCCGTCCAAATGAACATCGTCTGCAGGCGGATCCCATGGGTATTCGGCCCATTCATCCGCAACCATGTCGTGATATCTGCTATAGGCACCCGGCGAGCCCTGTGCGCTGTCAAACACCCCTTTTAGTTGGAAGCAGGGATCATGATAGTACCACATATCTTCCAGGGCGTTCGCTTGTGTGAATCGCGTGAATGACATCAACGCGAAATAGCAGGATTCGCTGGCGCTCAGGATCTTGTCGGCCATGTGCTGTGATACCGCATCGGACGGGCTCATGTAGAGCTCAACGTCTCTCCCGTTCACCACAAATTTATGAGGCGTGTTATCTCTCTTGTTGGCGCCAAATCGCGAGTTCGCCGCCGACGGCGTCATGGTGGATGAGCCCCACATCTCCTCAAACTCTTCGGTATAGGCCGTCGCAAGGGATTGGTCCTGGATGAAGACGATATTCTGATGGTTCTGACCGGAGTTGTTCCCCGATATGGTAGCATTCCAGCTTCCTGACATGATCCAGTCGTCAGATGGATCAGTATCGCCCCGGGCATCTGCATCAAACACCACAAACTTGTTGTGCATGATGCCGTCCCCGTCATTCGATCCATAGTCGTCTGCTATGCATGTGATACCTGCTGAAGTCAGATTGCCGATGTACGTGGTCCAGTTATCCTTCTCATAGATGTATCTCACATCAACGCCTCTATTGTGCGCGGCGATCAGCGCATCTCGTACCCCGGAGAGGCTGAAGCTGTAAAAACAGACATCGAGTGTATGCTGTGCGGCATTGATCTTCTCGATCACCTTGCTTGAAAGATCAGGAACGGTTTCAGCATCGGTTCCTGTGGAGTACGAGGTCTCCACGGACTTATTGAAATAGATCTGTATCTCTCCCGTGCTTCCCGTCGCGGAACCTGAACAGAATACCCGGTCGCCACTGATTGTGGTGCCATTGGCGTCGGTGGATTTGACGCGGTAATGATATATGGTTCCCGGTGTGAGGCCGCTGAGCTCCAACGAGTGATCGATGACCAGGGTCGCATCGCTGACTTCGCTGCCATATGCCGTGGTGAGACCATATTCAACCACGCTGCTGGAGAGGACATCCGTTTCCCACTCTATGCTCACCGATGTGGGCTGGATTGCGGTTTCCTCAGGACCGGCCACGATCCTTGGCGCATTGGGAAGGATGATGTCGAGGCTCGACCGCGGGAGAAGCTCATAGCCGGATGTGAAGGGCGGTGAGTAGCCATCATACTGCTTGACCACACCCACGACAGAGAAGGTACCCGATGGAGGAGTCATATCGTCAAGGTCAGTATCGCGATCAATATACATCTCACAGGTCCCGCGTCCGTCGGAGAGATCCACCCCGCCTGAGTTTCCGGGGCTCGGCCATGTACCACTGTACGTGACATCATTGATCCTTACGAGACGTCCTTCATTTGGTTCAGAATAGTCCGGTTGAAAGATCTCATCCACATCCTGGCATGTCACAAGGAGCGTTTCGGGCATGGTCGCTCCTGATGAGAGAATATGGATCAAAGCGCTATCGGGCACAATCTCCGTCATGCCCCTGTACTGCTCCACCTCACCAGTGATCTGAACGCTGTCTCCCACGACAAAAGTCGCAGGGATCCTCGGGTGATAGAGCATGATGCCGGCGGTGGCGTCCTGTAGGTAGCAATCAGTATATGTGGTGCAGAATGTACCGGTCCCCACGGTGATCACCCCGACCACGGTGACGATTTCCCCAAGCGAATCGCTCACGCCTTGAGAATTATTCCCGTGGAGATCACCGATATCAGTCGCCCAGGCGTTGAATGATATCAGCATCAGTACGCACGAGAAGGCTCCTAACCAAATCCGCATCTCTTCCTCCAAGCAAGGGTAATGGCCATGACTCCGGTTGCCATCAATCAAATCCCGGTCATATATGTCACCGCAATCAAAAAACGTACACTAAGGAAAAAAGGCAGGCGGAGCAGAAGCTACCGCCTGCCCATCGAAGTGTCTTACTCCGAGAACTCCGCTTTTATCTCGCCCCACGATGAAGTAGCCTGTGGTGTAAAAGTACACGATACAGGCCCATGATCCGTGGTAGCGCCATTAGTGGCCACATCCGTGACCATGTAAAAATACGTGGCGCCCGGCGTCACGTTTCTGTCGGAGTACAGGTAGATCTGGGCGATCTGCGTGGTTCCCGCCCCGGGGATCATGGCACTATTGATTCTTGCAAAGGGGCCGTCATTTGCAGTCGACCTGAGCACGTTGAAACCAAAGTTGTCCTTCTCGGTGATGGTGGTCCACCTCACCACAACCGCATTCCTGCGAGAGTCGGCGGACAATGTGGCAAACTCGACAGGCACGGGATAGTTGTAGTCACCGGGGTCACGTGGCTGGAGCTTGTAGTTGCCGTAGGAGTAGTCTGCCGTTCCGGCGATTGAGGTGAATGTGTCGTCTACATTCACAGGGCAGTCATCCCACGCAACCGACCACCACCCAACAAGACACTGGCCCGAACCATCGTCGACGGTGTACTCGTAGCTATCGATCTCGGTAACTACCACGTTCTCGATGCCGACCAACACGCCCTCATAGCCCTCCGCAACGCCGGGATTGCTGGTAGCAATATCACCTGCGGCAATCCATGTCACCGGGGGTACGGCTTCCGAGCCGAGAATGGTGACGTCGGATGGTTCTTCAACATCGATCTCAGTCCGATCGTAGTATTCGTCCACCGTGCCTGTGACCTCGATCCGATCTCCCAAGGCCAAGGTCGGGAGTCCCCCATAGCAATAGATCATCACGCCGCTCCAGGGGCCGGTACCGTCCTGGATCACCGCTATCCTGTCGGGGCTTGAAGAATAGGTGTTGTTGGCGACGGTGACGACACCTTCCACTGTCACCACCTGGCCCACCAGGCCGGGATCGGTCTGAACATCTTGAATGGTGGTGGCAATAGCCAGCACAGGAACGAGAAGCAAAGCCAAGCAGAGACGGGTCATGGGTCACCTCCGGGTTGTGGAACCATCTGCTTTTCCTCGTCACATCACACAGCGCATGAAGCCTTGGATCCTCTGCAGGCTCAGCCACTCAACGCACGACAGCCGGTCTCGGCGGCCTATATTTCGCTGACGGTCGATCTCAGAGCGTACAGATTTCCAAGAAACACATTATGAGGTAGTGGCAGATCTGTCAAGATGCTCTCTAGGCCATGGCCCGACTGAATCCGGTCTTCCCGGAAGTAGATGGGGGTCAAGCAATCTTTTTGCATCGTCCAATCTCTCGAGAGCCTCCCTGATATCATCGTCCTGCTCGATCAATATCATGTAGCGTTCTTGAGGTCCCCAGATATGCCCTGCGATCTCGGCTTTGAATTCCAGGAGAAGCGATTCACGTGCCTCGGCCCAGCCTTCATCGGTGACTTCGATCTGGGCATTCTCCAAGGAAGCCCTCAATGAATCTTCCATCTCAGGTGTCACCGAGAATCCTGCGGCAAAATCATCGAACGATCCGTACGCTGTTCGCAAATCAGCCCTCAGGGCAAGCAGATGCGAGGCCTGCTCAAAAAGGCGCCCTTTCCGCAGGGCTTCCGTCTCGATGCGGTGCATCCGGCGAGGCCTTTCCAAGATGGCATCCGGCACGATCCCTCCTCCGCCGCGTAGTGGTCTCCCACCAAAACTATAGGCCAGCGGGCGATCATCATGCTCCTCCAACTTGCCGGCGTTGCGATAGTACTCCGCGCGAGTCCCATTGTACTCACGTTGGATGCTTCTGCCGCTCGGCGTATAGTAGCGAGCCGTGGTGATCTTGAGCGCGTTTCCGCCTGAGAGCTCATACAGATTCTGAACCAGCCCCTTGCCGAATGTGGTTCTTCCCAGGATTATCCCCCGATCCCAATCCTGCACAGCCCCAGCGACAATCTCCGAAGCGCTGGCGCTTCCTCTGTCCACCAAAATAATCAGCGAGCATCGTGGCCATGTTTCCTGGCCTGAGCCAAGCTCCTTTTGGTTGCTCATGCGTATTCGCCCGGCGGTGTATACAATCAGGTCGTCGTCACCAATGAACCGGTCCGAAACATCCACTGCCGCAGAGAGCAGGCCGCCCGAATTGCCCCGAAGATCAAGTATGAGCGCTTCGATAGGGCTGGTCTCCAGAAGCTTGTCCCTCGCCTCATCCATTTCTTGAGCGCTGGTTTTTGCAAAACGCGTCAGCCGCAGATACGCGATCTTCGGACGGAGGAAGAAAGCATAAGGGAGACTCGCTATGGGGATGCGGTCCCGAGTCAGCTTGAAATCCATTTCCTGGGCATGACCTTCCCGAAGGATGGTAAGGATCACCGTGGTGCCCTTGGGACCTCGAATAAGCTCCGCAGCCCTGTCCGAACTAATCCCTTTTGTTGTCTTTCCCTCGATGGCGACGATTCGATCACCAGTCATGATGCCCGCTCGCCATGCCGGTGTGCCCTCGATAGGGGAAACAACCGTTAGCCAGCCCGTCTGGACCGAGATCGTCATCCCCACCCCGAAGAAGCTTCCGCGATGCTCCTCGGTCATCTTCTTTGCCGTTTTCTCATCGAGGAAATCACTGTGCGGATCCAATCGCAGCAGCATTCCCTGTATTCCTGCCACGATAAGATCGTGCGTATCAACGCTATCTACGTAATCGTCACGCACATACCGGAGGGCCTTCGAGAATTTGGCCAGATGCTCGCGCAATTCCTCCTGGGAAGAACTTGGTGTAGATACCATGAGAACCAAGAACAGTGCGAGAATCAACCTGCGTGCAAGAAGAGCCACTATCACAATCCTCCAGGTGGGTGTATGTTCAACCATCACTGAGCCTGCACCTCTCACCGGCTTTCGTCGCGAAGCGGTGTAGTTGGCTGTGGCTGCAAGGCTTGCGACCGAGGACTCCGCAGGTGTATCCTCTGCGATACGTCGAGGAGTCCGAAGGAGCCTAACGCAGCAGACGCGGTCAAATGCATCGCTCCAGCAGAAAGCTGGCGAGAAATGCGGGTTAACCCTGCAAAATGCCGCGCCTGCGTCCTGCCTGCAATAGAAGCCGGTGAGTAATACGGGTTAGGCCTCGTCCTTTAGTTCACGAGGAAGGTATCGATCGAAGAGATAGTACCGCCCCTCCCAGAGTACCGGCACACCTCGTATGATGTTGAATACGACGGTGATCCAGACAAGCACGGCGGCAAGAACCTGTACATTGGCAAGCCATTCAAGAGAGATCCAATCATAACCTTGTTCCAGCCCCCGCTGCAAAGCCAGTATCAACCCAAGAAGGACAAATACGATCGTCTTTGAAACGCCGTATGCCGCCCGGCTGAATCGAGATGCTGTCAGGAAACGTGCAAGGGGGGATCTCATCATGGTCTTGTCGCCGAATGGCGTCTTCCCCTCCCTGCTATACGCCACACTACGGAGGGTATCGACCAGGAAACTCCTCGTGACGAAGATTACAGGGACCCAGAAGCTGACTACACCCATGGCTGCATAGAATACGAGATAGACATGCTCCACGATCCGATCACCCGTAATGTCAAAAAGAGCGCCAAAATCGCTGGCCACACCCAACTTCCGCGCAACCACCCCATCCAGCGCATCCAGGTAGATTACCAATATGGTCAAAGCAACTGCAGCGAGCCGTGCATAGAATCCTGCTTGAAAGAGCAGAACAACGATGTAGACAAGAAAAATCCTCCCCAGCGTAATGATATTCGCGGCCACAATCTCCCCCTTCCTGGGATGTTCGATTGGATACCCATAGGGTGGGCAGGTAAGCATGCATAGGCATTCCCCCCCCGCCCTGAAATCCGACACCTGAATCCGGTGAACGCTAATCAGGCAAGAGACCGGAAAAAACGGTGTCCGTGGGGAAGATACCAATTGTCCCGATCAAATGAGAGCACGACGATCGTGCCCTTGCCGACTATCCTTCCGCGATTAACACATCCAAAGAAACGTGAATCCGCGCTGAGATCCCGGTTGTCACCCATCATGAAGTACTGTCCATTCGGCACTATCACTGGTCCAAACGATTTCTCGGAGGATACAGACGGCAGGAGCTGGATACGATGAGTAATGTCTCCCATCTCCTCGAATAGACATTGTTGCGTTGCTTTGTGGCCGGCGATATCGACGAAAGTGGGCTCCTGGTCAGCAGGCTCATAATGCCCCCACCTACCATTGACGAAAAGCCGATTACCGCGAAGTCCTACCGTATCACCGGGAGCACCAACCACCCGCTTGACGAGACGCTTGCCATCCGCGGGGGAGAAGAATACCACGATGTCACCGCGCTTGGGATTGTTCCGGCACGCCAAGTGCTTTGAGGTATAGGGCATCTTCAGATCATAGGCGAGCTTATTCACGAATATTCGATCCCCCGGCAGGATGGTAGGCTCCATGGAGCCGGTGGGGACATCGTTCCAGTCGGCAATAGCCGATCGAAATGCAGTTATCGAGATAATAAGCAGCACAAGCCGGCCCCATTCACGCCGGGAGCCGGGGATATGCTTTTTCCAGTTGGGTTTTATGGTATCACCTCCGTGGTACTAGAAGACAAACACTTCCCAAAGCCCCACGGATCCACCGCATTGGTCTATGGGTTCAGGGTTCACCGTTCCCGCCGGGCCGTAGGCCCTATGGGCCGGAGGCAGGGTTACCTGAAGTCAGCTCAACGGTTCGGATTTCCGGTGAACCTCTGAACCTTGAAACTTGAACCCATGAACGGTTACCGATTCCTGAATCAGCTATGCAGCAATCGCAGCCACGCGGCGATAACCATACCGATCGTGGCGCCCATGAATGCGCCTTGGAGCCAAGCGCTGGCAGTGCGTTTGACCAGGAAGCCATATGCCATACCGATGCTGAGTCCGACGAGGAAACCAAGCAGATGAGCCATGAGATCCGAATGTTGACCTGATCCGAGAATGCTGAGGAGAGCGAGTCCACCGGCTATGGGGAACCACGCCTTGACGCGTCGTTCCGGCAGCCGAACTCTCCGAAGGAACTGTTGCGCCGTAAGGATACCGATGGCGGCGAATACCGCTGTCGATGCTCCGATGGATAGGTGATCACCCTGACGAATGAGACCGTTGAGGAGATTGCCCAGTGCCGCGGAAACAAGAACCGCGAACCAACCCACGCCCCAACCCATAACATGGCACACCGCAGTCCCAAAAAGCAGAATGCCCAGGATATTCCCTGCGAGGTGAGCAAAATCTCCATGGATGAATAGGGCCGTGATCGCCCTGTACAGCTCTCCGCTTCGGAGGCCGGATACCGACACACCAAACCTCTCTACAACACCAGACGGATCAGCCACCAGGGAGATCGCCGCATGGCATGAGAGCAACAGCGCAGACAAACCCGCCGATAATGGCCAGAATCTCCCCGCTGATGACTCCTCTGAAACATGCCGGGTCTCTTGTTGTTCTTCAAGATAGCGGCGGATCATTGTCTTGGCGTGCAGGGAATCCTGTTCCGAGACGAGAATGGCCCAGTCCATGGATCCTTTGATGAGTCGATAGGAGATGCCGACAGAGGCCAAGACTAGGCCGTATATTCTGGCTTCCTCGCTTGTAAGCCCCTCAAATATGCGCATCACTGGTCTCGTCCTTTGGGGGAGGTCAGAGTTTTTCCGTGCGCCAAGAAAACGAACCCCGCGCAGTACGCGGGGCTCGATGTAGCTTATTCTTGCCCGAACCCTTTGGGCGGGGATGCTTCAGTCGTCCTCCCCCGAGCCCAAGTCTCTTTCTGCCATCGCTACCACCAGCCAATGCCGGCTCTCGTAGGTATCCACAGTACCGCTGACCATCATGGGCACGCCTGTCGGAACACGGAATAGACGACGCAAACTCTCGGTCAGCGTCTTTCGTGTGCCCTCCAGTGTCTCGACATCGGCGCTGACAAGTACTACCACCACCGCCGGCCAATCGCTGGGCAATGAAGAGATGAGCCGACGCGCGTCGAGAATCTTGGGACTCTTGCTGTCAAGCACAACCAGGATCATGGGCGTCCCGTTGTTTCCGAACGCCGGTGCAAAGATCTTGGTGTCATCCCATTGATTCAGTCCGACCAGTAGCCATTTCGGCTTCTTTTTGTCGACATGAAGCATATATGCCCAACGATCACCCTCCGGGATGCCGGGGCCATCCCCGGTTCGAGCAGCAAGAGCCTCTATGGTATCGACCACTAATGCGCGCGAGTTGCCGACTATGACGACTGACCTGATGCCAGGATGCGGCACCCTGAATGCGACATCCTCAGGGAGACCTGTTGTTCTGATCATGAAGGCGGAGCGAGGGAATTCCTCGGCGAACGGATCCTCATATTCCGGCAGCCGGTCATCGACTTGCTTCTCCTCTTCCGTGACGCCGGTGTCCACACCAGGCGAGCCGGGCAAAAACTCTTCGAATCGGGATGGTGTCTGCTCCGGGGGCAGAATCTCGTCTTCTTCGGATAGAGTAACCTCCTTTATCAGATCATCCACGGTCTGAGTGTCCAATGGTATGCCGCTCAACGCATTCATGGCGACAAGTCGTTTCGCCACTCCTTCAAGAGTTCTGACATCGGATTCGAGGTGACTGGCGAGATGATCGAGGAGATCCCGCTCCAATGGCCACGCGTTCCGCTCGGCCTTGAATCTCAGGATTCGGCTCCTCAATGATGCGTCCGGATGATCCACTTCCACTACCAGGCCGATTCCCAGTCCTGTGGCAATCCCGCCGCTCAGAGTCGTGATCTCTTCGGGTCTTCTGTCACTGGAAATCACGATCTGTTTCCCTCGATCATACATGTCTGATAGGATATCGGCGGCTACATGCTGAAGACTTGGCGAGATCGCAAGGAATTGTATATCGTCGATGATGAGGATGTCGAGACTCAGATATCGTTGTCGCAGATCTGCGGTGGATCTGGCCCGGTAGGCCTCCAGAACTTGCTGGCTGAATGTCTCAGAGCTCAGATATTGTACCTTTGTGCTCTTGTTTTTCTCATAAGCCGTGGTTGCCAAGGAGCACATGAGGTGGGTCTTTCCTAACCCCGGTCCTCCGTAGAGGAAGAGCGGATTGAATCTTGTCCCGGGATTCTCCGCGCATGCCAAAGCCGCTTCATAGGCCGAGCGATTGCCGATGCCTGTCACGAAGTTTTCGAAGATATACTGCGAAAGATGCTGGAGCCCTTCTTCCGAGAAAGGCGCTTCTGCCGATGGTCTAATACCTTGGGCGAGGGCCCCTCTCCTCCTCAGAATGGTTTGCAGTCTAGCGACGAACTCATTCGGTCTGAAGGGCTTGGTGACATAGTCATCTGCACCAAGCTCGAGGCCCTTCACCAGATCTTCTTCCTCACCCTTTGCACTCAGAATCACCACCGGAGTATTCCCCACCATGGGATCAGCCCGGAGTCTTTGGACAAGCTCGAAGCCATCAACCTTGGGCATCATTATGTCACTAACCACCAGATCGGGATGTTCATCCTGTATCGTATCGAGCCCTTCTTGCCCATCCGTGGCCACCAACACATCAAATCCCCGGTTCTCTAGCGTGGCTTGTAGCAGGTTCACCATCAAGGGATCGTCATCGACCACCAAAATTCGGTGTTCACTCATTGCGTTTCGCTCCTCTCCCACCAGCAGCAATCATCTGCTCGAGACTCTGCGCGTCCTGGCCGATGCGGGTTATGAGACCAAATTCCCTGTTTATCTATCTAATATGGTCATTGACTTCCGCCTAAGCAATCCCAACCCGGGCTCTCCACCGGTAAAGGTTCAAGGCTCTTGGTTAGTGAAGGCTAGCACCAGAAGGCAACCCTGAACCTCTGAACGCTCAACCTTTGAACCTCTAAACGTTTGCCTTTTGAGAAAAAAGAAGAGCGCAGGTCGATTCTGAAATCGGCCTGCGCTTCTTGATGGCGGTGTAGACGAATTATTCGACTACATAGGGTGCGATCCAGGCGATGCCATCATATGGAGCAGTGGGTTCATACACGGTATCGTGACTCAGCACATCAACTGCGGCTCGATAGATGCCTGCATAGTCGGGGGCATGCCATGTTCCCTCGAAATAATCCTCCATGGGCGCCAGGGCCGTGGGCTCGAAATAGTCCAGATAGACGGGCGTCCGGAGCATCACCACTGCATCAGCGGGTGGCCCCCAGACACGAACAGTGACCTCCTCACCAGCCTGAAGATGCAGCAGGCCTTCAGGAAACTCAGCCATCTCTAATGGATCTTCGTAGATGCGCGTGCCGAAGCCGGCGGTCACTTCCACGCGAGTGAGCTGAACATCTCCCCCATCGGTCTCGACCAGCGCGCACGAGACCTCCATGAGCACACCATTCGTTCCGCGAGATGGACGTGATACCAGGGCGCGGCGGGTTCCATGACAGAAAAGTTCCTTCTCCGAAACGGTGCTGTCATCCCAGGCCACAAACAGGGTGCCGGTTATGTCGGCGAAGCGGGTGACCTCGAAGAGACCGGGACTGATCTGATCAATGAACCAGCTGTTGTCAAAGGGCCTCACGAGTTCTCTCCAGATGGAGAGGAATCCCTCGCCCACACTGAACGGCGCCGAGAGAAGGCTCGCGTCCTGTTCGTGATCAAAGAGGGTGGGTTCATCTTCACACGGTTGGGTGAGTTCCGGATCGACTGACTCTTCAGGTGCCGTGGCGTTCTCGCATCCCACGATGAGCACCAGACCTGCCAGTAACAGCGCGATGTTTCTCATGATGTCTACCTCCTGTGGTGACGAGAAACTAGGGATTTGTCGCTTCACATCACCAAGACGCAGAACATCGCTTCCGGTTTACCGCGCACCAAGAGAAAAAGGAACGCGCAATCCCATCCTACAGACATCTATCCGTTTTCAATAGGTTGGCAACTCAACAAATGAGTCACATTTTGGGGATGCTTCATTCTCTCGTCTTACCATCTCGGTCTCGCGCTACGGCTCACGATAGGAATACAGTATCCCGT
>JAUXFG010000007.1 GCA_030620115.1 Candidatus Fermentibacterota bacterium | reverse complement strand
GCGCGGCGATCTCAATGGGTGGATGAGATTGCTTCGTCGTTACCCTCCTCGCAATGACAAGTGGTGGAGCTGGTCATCGCGAGCAGTAGCGCGGCGATCTCAGTTGAGGGCGGATGAGATTGCTTCGTCGCTAGTCTCCTCGCAATGACTGAGAGTGGGGCCACGGTTCCGGAATCTCTCTACGGAATTCTGTATTCCTAATCTTGAGCCGTAGCGTTGGGCTGAGACCGTAAAAGGAGAGAATGAAACATCCCATATCGATAAGATTGTCGATGTTGCGCCATAAAGCGGCCAATGTCTTCATCCTTCATCGGAATCAGTATCGCTATCGGAATCGGCATCGAATTGAGGTGTGATCACATGGTCCTCAGTCACGAAAATCTGGATGTTTGACGAAGGCGAGAGCGACGGGGTGACTGATTTCGATGGCGATAGCGATCCCGATGATCGCTGTGGATGAAGGATTGCCCCCGGTGTTATGTGTGTCCGAGTGACAGCTTTGCAAAGGGGGAGAAGGTTGGAGGCACGGGCTTATTAGGAGGTTGCTCTCCGCGCCACTAGACGGCTAAATAACTGTTAGGAATGTCGATTCCATTATTCATTGAAATCGTAGGATGAAAGCCCAATGAGCAAGATGGAGTCATGGAATGCTAAGTCAATCCAATTGTCTTCTTCTGGAATTCAAATCCAAATGTTTTCATTTCTTGGAGAACTGGTTTATAGATCTCGGGAGCCATAGGCATGACAATGCCTCTTGAAGCGACATTGCCCTCCAATATGAGTTTTGCCGAAATAGCGGCAGGGAGCGACACAGCTCTTGTCATTGCAGATTCACCAAACGGAATTCCCTCCATCAACAAGCTGGAAACTCGCTTTTCTTTCCTGTCGGGGAATTCCGCAATAACCTCATCATAGACAATTATCATATCTTTCTCGCCAGGGGCGTATGACAGCTTCTTCAGCATTAGATCGACCAGCACATCTGAATAGATACCTTTCTCGATAGCTATCTGATTTGCTGCAAATAATCCGAGCCAGTCAAATCTCTCCATTATATCATCATCTTCAGCGATATTCAGATATCGACTGACTTCCCTTTTGATGTTGTCGATTGAATCAGCTCCAATGAGTGAAGCCATCATCTGAGCATAGGTTTGTCCTTCGAAGTTTTTCTCTTCCTTTTCATCCTTAAGGATACCCAGGCTGACCAATGCTCTCATTGTATTTGAATATCCGATAAAACGTAGCAATCCTCTAAACAATGTAACATTATCGTCCAATCCGAAGTATTTCACATAACCTGTGCAATCACGATTTGGATAGGATTCAAACGTGCCAATGCCCTCAACGTCTACTATTCTATGATGATCGAAGATAAGAGGAATATCAACCCTCTTACCTTCAAGCAGATAGGCAGCCGGTTTCTTGGCTGACATCATCAAGCCTTTTGGGCTCCAAGAGAATTTATATCCAAATGGATTTCGGTTACATTCAAATGCAGGCAAGCCGGCACCATATGAATAGAGGCTCAGTATTCTGCCACCTTCTGCCTTGATTTCATCGATCGTTTCCTGGGCTCCCATATGGTCCAATCCAGGATCTTCACCAATTTCGTTCATGATAATAATATCTTGCTTCTTTGCCTCTTCATCTATAGATAGCAGATATGGAGAAATGAAATCAGTATGGAGCATATGCTTTCTGTATTTCAGACATACTTTTGCAACGAGGTCATGAGCGGTTTGCGGTATCATACTAGCCACCAGATCTGCATCTTTGACAAGATCCTCAAGCATATCATGCTGATCTACTGTCCATCTGATTGCTTTCCCCAGGGGTTTTCCAGCGACTATTCTCTCGGCCTTTGAAACGGTTCTGGATGCGATTGTGACTTCGTAGTTGCACCTCTCCATGAAATAATCAGCCATGGTCTTAGTCATCATGCCTGCACCGAGGATTAGTACTTTCTTCATTTCTGTCTCCCGTTCTTGAAATCGGAATGCCATCTGTTCCAATTGCGCATGTAGCATAGCTGCGAAGAAAGGAATGGAAGTGTCACATATCAAGCCCTGACTGCTTTGTGTGGAACGGATATGGCGGGCTTGTGAGCGGACATTTCATTTGGGTTTCCGGCGTGGCAAATCTCCACTATTCCTATGGATTTGCTAGGGATTTATTCTAACCCGAACTTCTCACCTGTTTTCGGCTGCAGCAGTCGATATGGAACTGCCCGCTTCGTTACGCTTTGTCGGCCTCAAGATACTTCGCTGGCGCTCAGCACAGCCAACTACACCGCTTCGCGACGAGTGCCGGTGAGAAGTCCGGGCTAGCGCCGGGATAGGGCTGAGAGCAGCTTGAGTGCGGCGAGGAGGACGAATGCCCCGCCGAAGCCGAGGCCTGGGAGGAGGATGAGGCCCACGGTGGCAGCGCCCAGGGAGGCGCCCAAATGATCGGCCGCATCAAGAAAGCCGGCGCTGAGCCGAGCCGTGTGCTGGGCGTTGATCATGAGGGCGATGGCGCTGGGAAACTGTGCCCCGGCCAGCGTAGCCAACAAGAATGACATCACATAGAAGAACGCAGTTTGGTGCACTATCGGGACAGTCAAGGCACAAACAAGGACCAGCACGGCAATGAGCAGGTCGAGGAGAGGCACGGGCAGCGCTTTTCTACTTCCGATGTAGGCGCCCAGTGATAACCCGGCCATATACAATCCCGTGAGTGCAGCAAGGCGGTTGAAGAGCGATCCTGCAACGTGCTGGAAGCCCAAAAGGAGTAGCAGGCTCACCGAGAAGGCCACAAAGCCCGTGCTTGCGATTACCCCTCCGCAGTAGATCCGCGTCGATTTGCCCCGCCAGAATGACCAATAACTTGCCACCGCGAGGAGCATGAGGGCAGTGAGCCCCACCACTATGCGGAAGGAACTCGAGCTTACCGTGGTTCGAAGCCCCGTGCGTTCAAGCCAGACCCGAAGCTGAGCGATGTAAGCCGAGGGATGCCGATCTGTATTGGGGCGCGGGGATGATGATTCTTCGAGCATTTTCCTGACTTCATCGGTACGTGACCTCGGGAATACAATTTCGAGGTTGGCACGAGCGATGGGGCCGGTGCCCGGGCTATCCCCAATTCGTTTTGCCACGGCATCCAACGAGAAGGAGCTGTCAGGAGAAGAAAAGAACCAGCCTCCCGGTCCGGGGCTCACCACAACCGAGCCAAAGATCGATGTCAGATCATGATAGATGCCCTTGGCGGCCGAGAACCGATGGCCAGTGAGCAGGGCGGCGGGAAGGTGGGCAGGGAGGGCGAAGATGCCTCCGGGCGAGAGGTTCCGGGCGGCAAGCTTGAAGAATTCTCTGGTATAGTAACGGTTGGCGGCAGCGGTGAGCGGCTCAGGGGCGTGGACCACCAAGAGGTCGATGGGGCTCCGGTATTCCCTCAACCAGGTATGGAGATCGTCCTTGATTGGGCGTGCCATGCCAGGCGGGCAGAGGCTCATGGCCAAGTGTGCCAGCACAGGATCCTGTTCGAGCAAGATGACTTCAATCGATTCCTGGGCTGCTCGTATTGGCGAGGCTGGGTTCCCTGAGACGAGGACAGTCTGTACATCCTCAGGGAGCAGAAGCATTGTCTCGGCCTCGATGAGTTCAAGAGGATCCGGTGGACAGGAGAAGAGGAGCTCCCCGTTCGAATAGAAGGTGTTCCGATCCTGGAGCAGCCCTACGTGAATCTGCCCATACTGTGAGGGGCCTGACCAGGCAAGCTCAGCGCCGCCCCCGATTATGCCCCATCGCTTCTGTTCGACGTGCTCATTGAAGCTTGTCCAGGAGAGCGCGTGAAAGAGCACCAGAAGGAGGACGATACGCCACACAAGCGGCCTCCGAACAGAGACCGACCGAAGCACCGAGATGAGCCCTGCGGCGAAGATGCCAGTGAATGGCAATAATACCACAAAGGAGTTTGCCCGATCCAGCAACCAGAATGAGGCCAAGATTCCCGCCACCAGACTGCCACCGGCTTCGGCCATGTAGAGGTAGCCGACCATTGCTGTTGCGCGCGGCCCCTCTCTGAAGAACGAGGCAGCCAAGGGAAAGAGTGCTCCTGCAACCAAGCCAAGCGGGATCATGGTCGCGACCACCACTGCAAGAGGACCCCACCACGGGCTTATCTCTCCTGCGGTCAGCCCCAAGATGGAGGGGGATAGGCGGGCAAGGGCGATAAGCCACGGGGGCAGAGTCAACAGGACACATGAGAGTGGCAGGAAGGCGGTTGTTGCTGCAAGTCTGCGTCGCGCGAGAAACGCGCCCGTGCCCAGCGAGACAAGCCAAATGGCATAGAAGAAGGCAAGCAGGATCTCTGTGCCTCCGAAGCCCGCCAGGAGCTCCCTGGCCAGCACTACTTGGCTGGCCAAGGTGAGCTGCCCTAGGCCGAAGATATACAGATGCGGAAAAGAGAACGGCCGGTTTTTCTGACTGCACAGCTGCAATGAATTCGCCTCGCGAGATATTCGGGTTTCGGCCTATGCTTTTGCCTTTCTTGTGGTCTTCTTATTGCGTACCGGAGTAGTCTTTTTTGGCGCGCTGGCCTTTTTCGCTACGGTGGCCTTTTTCACCGCATAGGGCCGTGGGTCCGAATTCTTCTCAGCGGTGCTCTTTTTGGTGTTGGTCGTGGTTGACTTCTCCGACGGAGTTTTGGCTTCTGCTGTGGACGAGCCGCTGTCCGCAGCAGAAGCCGCGGCTTCCTGCGCTGCCGTGCTGGGTAGGGGTTTCTCGGCCGGTTCAGTCTTTTTGTTCTCAACCTCTTCTGTGGATTTACCGGTGAGCTCAACGGACCATGCGTCAGGCCACATATCGGTTGCCACACGGCTCTCGAACGTTGCCCGAGATGTTGGAGGAGGATTCTCTGCGGGATATCCAATGGTGAGAAGCGCCACGATCCTTACATTTTCCGGCACTCCGAGGATTGCTTTTGCCTCATCCTCATGAAAGGCGCCGATCCAACAGGTCCCAAGACCCTCCGCCGGGGCGGCGAGGGTTATATGATCCACCGCCACGCTGACATCAACGGTGTATGCGGGCTGTCCGCATGTCATCACATGGTCTACGTTGACGCCACATGCGGCAAGAACAACAGGGGCCTCGGCCACGAATTGCTGATTCTTGGCTGCCCGCGCCAGCTGCTTCCTTTTTTCCGGATCTCGGATTACCAGAAAGCGCCACGGTTGCTCATTGCGGGCGGATGGAGCACGAAGACCTATTTCCAGGATGCTCCTGAGTTTCTTCTCATCAATGTCGCGATCGAGGTATTTTCGAACACTCTTTCTCATACGTACCGCATCAGAAAAATCCATATTTGAAACCTCCTCTGTGATCTCGTACGGAGATGGCCATCCTCTCAGCGGGAGAACTGACCGCGTCTTCTTTCACCCGTTCTCATTCCTCCGAAGTCAATCTGCGGAGGAATCGGTGTCGGAAAATCGCTCCCCAGGCAGGTGCACACCCCGATTCCATGTTTCTTTTGCGTTGGTCTGGGGGAGGCACCAGAAAACGAGCGGAGAATGTACTTGTTATAGGAGCGGCAAGCAGCATTTTTCCATCCAGCTGGTTTCTTGTGATAGAATGAGGAAGAAATTGGGGAATGGGAAGAAAGAGCGTTCAGCGTTCAGATGATGGAGTGGGGGCCGCAGAAGAAAAGAGCGTTCAGCGTTCAGATGACGGAGCAAGAAGTGAAGAGAGATTCTTCGCTCCCTGCAGTCACTCAGAATGACAGGGGTAGTGTACGGAAGGATGTGAGTTCATGTGTCATTCTGAGGGAGCGGCGCGACTGAAGAATCTGGGGGAGGGGAGGGAATCTGGCAATCTGAGGAATCGAAGGAATGAGAAATCGGAGAGAGACGAAATGCGGGAATCACTGATTGCGGAAATGGGAAGGATCTTGAAGGTGAAATCCATAGTTTATGTCCTTGCCATTGTTTGGTGCGGGGTGAGCTTGTCACAGGATGCGCCTCAGATCAGAGGTAAGAATCCTTCCTTGGAGCAGATACTCGAAGATGTATCCCTTTCCGTGGTGCCGGTTGACGACGTCTCCGATCCCGTATTGGCGTATCTGGTGGCCCTTCTTGAGGCAGATGTACTGGATTCGCTTACCGGGGCTGAAATCAGGCGTGGAGCTCATCGGCTGGATGACGCTTCCGTCCTTCCAATCCACTTGCTGGACTCCATGGTGCGAGCGGAAGGGACATGCATGGGGGAACGGTTCGTGAGCGGACGATTCTCCGGACAACGCCGGATACCTTCTCCGTACTCCATCTTGGGTTATCACCCTGGGGCAGCGGTGATGTCACCGCATCTTGTTCTTATGGAGTGGAAGCTGGGCGATTTGAGAATCCGTGAACGACGCCATAGGGAACTCCTCGATCTGGATGATTGCTACCTCTGGGCCATCACCGAGGGAACTGTCACCATGGATGTCGATGCTTGGTTGGATAAGCTGCTCGGCGGCAAGATCGATGACACCAAGGTGACCAGTCTTGCGCTTTTCAGGTTCAGAGGCACGCGGTATGCAACTGCCATGGGACACAATGAAAACGGCAAGGGGCGGACCGGCGTAATGGATCTGACCTCGGATGAATTCCTCTTCCCGATAAGCTGGGAGTTCAAGACCATAGGCAAGCATCTTCGAAGGAGGGCAGATTTGAAGTTGCAGCACGTTATGGCTGATCACGGGGCAGGTTCATGTCCGCAGCTTGTTGGCATTACGCCATGAGTAACAGTTCAGAGGTTCAAGATTCAGAGGTTCAGGGTTGTGTAAGGTTTATGAAAGAGGCAAACCTAAACTCTGAACCTCTGAACGCCTACGAGCCATGAAAGGAGATGACCAGTGAAGGGTAAGAAGAAAGGCCATGGGGCGAAGACCCGTCCGAGGGCCATAGCTGAACCAGGTCCCGGCACAGGTCCATGGCACCTCGCCTTGCCAGGTGGAAACACACTATGGGCTGTTCTTCTGCTGATGATCGCACATTTGGTCTTTTTCAGAGCAGTGGTTTTTCAAGGGCGGACATTTGCCAGTGCGGATACTATCCAGTCAGCGGCGCCGGCTCGCCAATATGCCCAACTATATAAAGAGCGGCATGGAACTGAACCAAGATGGATCCCACATGTCTTTTCTGGAATGCCCGCACGCGGGAGCATGATGCTCCCTCCCAACTATCCGCCGAACATGGTTCTCAAGGCCCTCCTGGGGGGCATATACGATTCCAAGGTTGCGCATCACATTCTTGGGAGTCTTTGGATGTTCCTTCTGCTGAGAGCCTGGGATGTGGGTGTGATGGGAGCTCTCGTGGGCGCTTTCGGGTTCTCTCTCTGCACAGGAATAGTGTCATTCACTGCGGCAGATCATGGGGGCAAGCTCTATACGACGTCCCTTCTTCCTCTCATGCTCTTGATCGCCAACACCCTGACAAGAAAGGGGAGCTTTCTTGCCGTAGGTTTTGGGGGTCTGGTGGTGGGGTTTCTTCTGAGGGCCAAGCACCCGCAGATCGCATACTATGGACTGCTGGCATTTGGGTTGCTGCTAGTCTTCAGATTACCTCACGTGTTTCGTGAGGAACGCTATGTAGGCACGGCCAAGACAATCGGAAAGGTGCTGGTCGTGCTTTTGGTGGGATACTTCCTGGCCGCCTCACTGCTTCTTCCCGCACAGGAATATGCGCCCCACAGCATACGGGGAGCCGGCCCGCGGGAGGGGCTGGACTATGACTATGCGACACAGTGGTCGTTCCATCCCGCAGAGGCCATTACGCTCGTCATTCCCGGTTTCTTGGGCTTTGGTGGTGCATCCTACTGGGGACATATGCCATTCACTGATGCGCCCAATTATGCCGGCATATTGGTGGTGGCGCTGGCCCTCCTGGCGGCGGTGGTGCGATTCTCGGATTCCCGTGTCAGATTCCTTTTGGCCATGATTGTGCTCTCGCTGTTGGTGAGCATGGGGAAGTACTTCCCGCTCCTCTATGATCCCTTTTTCAAGTACCTGCCTCAATTCAACAAGTTTCGGGTACCCGTGTTGATCTTGGTACTCTTGCAAGTCGGGCTTTGCGTGCTTGCAGGGATGGGTGTGGATGCGCTGCTGAAGGGTGGACAGAGGTTTCTGAAGCGAGTGGGGTGGTGTGGAATAGGTCTTGGCGCGCTCCTCCTGATACTCTCCACCATAGTGGGCGATATGGCCAGGGATGCCCATCGTCCAGGAGAAGAGCGGTACCCAGCATCCACCATGGCGGCTTTGACTGCACAACGGGCCTCGCTTGCTGCAAGCGATACGCGCAGATCAGGTGGATTCGTGCTGCTGGGCGGGGTTCTCATCCTTGTGGTGGCTCTTGGAGGGGGTAGCGAGCGGAAGGTTTCCGCGGCCATCACCCTGTTGGCGGTAGTATCGGTGATAGATATGTGGGGTGTGTCGGCACGAGTCGTGAAGCCGAAGTACTCCGAGGCGCAAGTTGCACGTGAGTTGAGGCCTACGCCAGCGGAGAATTGGCTTTCTCGCCAGCAAGGGCTTTTCCGTGTGTTTCCCGTGGATGAGAGGGCTCGTTCGAACAGGTTCATGGCATTCGATGTGAGCAGCGTCATGGGCTACTTTCCCGCCAAAATCTCACACTACTCCACCCTGCTGGAGGCGGGTGGCGCCCGATCTCTTCCGGTGTTGCGGATGTTGAACACCAAATTCATTCTGAGTACCCAACCGGTCCAAGCGCCGTTTCTGGAAGAGGTCAAGACATTTGGAAGCGAGTCTATCTATCGTCTCGAGGGGGCGCTGCCTCGTGCGTGGTTCGTCTCCCATTGGAGGATCCTTCCTGCGGAGGAACAGCTTCCATCTGTCATCGACCCGACATTTCGGCCCGATAGCCTGGCGCTCATAGAGCAGGATCCCGGGATTATTCCTGGCGGTGCGGGCCGGATCGTATCCATTACGAGACCAAATGCCGAACAAATGGAGATGAAGGTGGAGGTTGATCAGGATGCCTTGCTTGTGATATCCGAAGTCTTCTACGAGCCGGGCTGGAAGATTCTCATCGATGGATCGCCGTCGCCTTCGCTCCGGGTGAATTATGTGCTTATGGGAGTGCCGGTGGAGCAGGGCATTCACGAGGTGACTCTGGTCTACGACTCCAGAGCGGAGCGACTTGGTTCGACATTAGCCCTCCTAGGTTGGGCAGGGGTAATCGTTTTGGTAGGCATGGGAATCGTTACAAGAGGCAGGATACATATGACCCGGATGTCCCGTGAGAATCGGTGAGGCAAGAATCTGGGGAATCTCATGGTAAACAATCACCCCTAAAGCCCGCCAGATCTGAGGGTTCGCGCAGGAATAACTTCGCTTTCTTGTATGGTCAAGTGGGTGCCGTTTGAAAGCAATACGGAATCCTGATCTCCCTTTCCCCTCCCTCTACAGGTGATTGTTGTAACCGAACGTGCATAGAAATTGTCAAAGCCCAAGCCGAATGCCCCAGGCGCAGTTCTGGTACCTACAAACCGGATGGAGAAAACATCACTGACGCCACGGTCGAATGACCATGACGTTGCTATGCCATCGCCTGTGTTCGGATCCCCTGCCGCCAGAGTTATGGTCTGGAGAACTATGCCTGTCGCATCCCGTGCCTCAATGGTGAATGCCTCGTTGAAGTCGATGTCCAGGATTACACCGCTTGCAGCCGATGTAGGTGTGTTGTAACTGACAATAAGAGGTGGGGACACAAGGCCGGACAGTACTCCATCGTCGGTAAGAAAGAATGCGCCAATGCCCTGACCTGGCACCGGATTGTCAGATCCTGTATGATTTGGCGGACCTGCAAACGCTGTCTGATTTCCACCGACATCAGCAAGCACGGGGAAGCCCCCGCCTTCGAGGCTAAATGCAATACCTTCAGTGGCAAGATATTGTGTATTGATACTCAATCCCTCGCTTGGCGTTCCACCAGGTATAGTCTCGAAATCAACGGGTACCGCATATGCCTGGCTCATAGGAGCCAAGGTCGCCAGCCCCAGATTCAGTACCGTAAGAACTATCAGGGCGATCCGTTTTTTGAAAGAGAACAGTGCTCTCATCAGAATCTCCTTTCTCTTCTCATTCCCAGATCCCTCATTAACCCGCATTTCTCACCAATCCCGCGTCTGCCGCGGGACTGCAACGCCGCATCTGGAAGCGCCTGTTGCGTCATGCTCCTTCGGACTCCTCGATCCCGCGTCGGTCGCAGGACAGCGAATACGACTGCGTTGTCCTCGGTCGCAAGCCTCGCAGCCACAACCATCTTCGCCGCTTCGCGACGAAAGCCGGTGAGAAGTGCGGGCTAACCCTCGTGTTGTGGGATTCCACTCCTGCCCAATGCCGTAGGATTGATCCCCAGCCGGCGATAGACAAGGATCATGAGTAACACGTTCCAGAGGATGAGGGCCGCAGAGGTGGCCATGGCTGCGCCCTCGATGGCCCATACGGGGATGAGAAGGGCGTTCAGCAATACGTTGACCACGGTGCTCAGACCGAGACCGATCACAACATCGCGTTCATGGGCGGTCATGACGAGAATCACCGCTACTGAGCCTGTGGCAACGTTGATGAATTGCCCTATACTCAGGATCGTCAGCGCCATTCTGCCGGCCACGAACTCCGTGCCGAACAGCGAGAGGATCGTGCGCCCGAAGAGGATGAATATGATAGCTACCGGTATAGCACTGAGAAGACCGGCCCGAGCGCTCTTTGTCACAAGCCGTTGGAGCTCGCTACGGTCCCCGGTGAAGTAGAGGCTGGCAATGGCGGGTCCGAGGGGCCTGTTCACCGCAAAGAGGGCCAGTCCAATGAACTGCGCGAGACGGCTGGCGACGGCATAGATACCTGTGGGTTTTGCCCCCAGCATGGTACCTAGCATGAGCATGTCCGTGTTGGTGGATGCCACCTGCAACCCAGCGAGCAAGAGGAAGGGCAGGGCTTGCCGGGCCCATGTGCGAGACTGACAGCTCGGCATGGCTGCTCTGGCCTCGTCCGGAAGTGCCCTGGTGAGCAATCGTGTCGCTCCTACGAAGGCAAAGGCAGTTGCCATGACGTTCAGCCCCACAGCTACGCTTCCACTCAATGCTTCCGCCCCGATGAGGAAGCACAGCCCGAGAAAGAGTAGAAAAAGGGCTGGTCGGAGCAGGAGATTCGGCGTCTGCCCCAATACCACTTGTTGGAGCCCCCTCATGGCTCCCTCCCGGATCAGGTTCAGCGTCATCAAGGGAACAAGAAGGAGGGCCACCAGGAAGGCGCTGAGCATCTCCGGTTCAAAGTGAGAACCCCAGAGCCGCGCCAGGCCACCGGCGAGGATGCATACCATGATGGCTGCCGCAAGCGAGGCATGGAGGGCATGGCGAATGAGTCCTCGCATCGGAGCCCATTTGGATGTGGTGCGATATATCGCCACTTCCCGGGCCAACAGCCGATCGAAGCCGAGGGTTGCCAGTATCGAAAGCACCGCAACCCATGACATTGCATAGGCGTACGCTCCAAGGCCCTTCGGCCCGAGCAGACGCGCGAGGATCAGGCTGGCGAGAAAAAGGAAGCCTGTATTGGCAATCTTGAGACCGAATGTTCCTGCGGCCCCGCGTGCAATCGGCCGAGACATGAACTCCCGTGTTGTCTTGGTGGCGTCACGGACCTGTTGCTTTTTCATTCCGTTCCTCAAGCGGACCAAGATCCATTTCTTGGGTTCGCCACCACTGACCGACCTCTCGAACAGAGGCAAACCAAGGGTTCAGGCCCCTCAGGTGCTCCAGTATTTCCACATACAGCTCCCAGAACGTTGGCCAGATCATCGTATTGGGATGCCAGAGCAAGGTGAGCACACCGCCAACTGACATCACTGCCTCGATCATTCTCCTCATCTCTTCGAATGCGTGATCAGGGCTCCACCGCAGGCCTTTCTTCGGGTTGAGCATAGCCATGTCCTGAATCGCAAGCGGGATTTCTAGGATATGTGAGGACTTGTCTTCACTCAGGTTCCACACCATCCATGGAAAACTGGTGCCAAATCTGAAGCCGATATCATTGTTGAAGCCCAAGGTCGAATCAAACATGAATCCAGCCCTCTCCTGAATGAGAGGGGTCACGCGTATGTCGTAGTGAAGGAAATGTTGTCTCACGGACAGGACTTCTTTGCCCAGAGCGGTCTCGATCTGTTCCTTCTGTGAAGCCATTTCATCATAGTCATCATAACTCCACCACGACGGATGGAGGCCAATCTCCCAGCCGCGGCGATCGATCTCACGGATCATCTCGGCCACGGAACATTGCTGGCCGTCAAAACATATCTTGTCACCATACCTGTAGTGGCAGTCACTCCAATGCTTCCTGCGCACCTTCTCGGGGGTGAAAAAGAAGGTTGACCGCGCCTCGAATCGTTTCTCCAATTCGAGCCATCTCTCGAAATGCTGCATCTCATCCGGCCCGATGGCTGTGACGATTGACCGCGCCGCATCCCATCCCTGACCAATGAATCTCTTCTGCCGGTTTTGCCAGAATGCCCATAGGCTCTGCCACGCCTTGCGAGATGCTTGGATGGCATGATGATGGGCTACTTCATCAGCATCGTGGGTCAAGCAGACGACGAATGTGTGCCCGTCCGGCCAGAGGGGTTTTCCTCCGCGATCTTGATCGAAGATCGGTGTGCGGTGTTGGTTAGATCTCCAAATAGCATTGATCTCGCAATCCGGCTGCTGTGCATGGAGCGCTTTGGGCAAGACTCGGGCTTCGGACGCGCCTGTAAGGATATCGTGTCGGTCAGGCAATGTCATTTCAATATGTAACCATATCTTGCTGCCCTGTCTCCACAGATTCCAATGAGTTCATTTTGTTGTTCAAGCGTCCATTTGTCATAGGACGGGAAGTTTCCCGTACGTTGGACGTTGACCTTCCTTTTTAGGTGCCTTCTTATTGGCAATTCATCGATGCATAGTTCCAGGAATGATAATAGCTCATAGATGAGATCGACCGATAATTCATTGAAGTTCATTTGAAAATGTCTTGAGGAGGCGATGTTTTCGAGCGTCCGCTCAATGTAGGCATTTGTGGCGTCCCAAAGCCAGGCGATCTTCTTGATCTGGGAGAAGTCTTTCCATTCCTGGTCAGAGATCTCATCCTCCGTGGGCCTTAGACGTCCTTTGTCGTGAGGGTGCACGCCCGAGTACCAACCTCTTCTCACTCCCGACCGGACGAACTCGCCGGGGTGACGGAACAGAAACACGAATTTTGCCTCAGGGAGGAGTCTGGCAATGGCCGGGCTCAGGAATGTAATCGGGTGATTTGTTTCGACATATCGCAGACCATATCGATAGGTCTTGAAAAGCATATGCTCCCTGCCTGCCATGAAGATCTGTTCCAGGATGGTAACGGATTCGGTGTTACCCCGGAGCCCCGTGTGTCTGAGATAGTTGGCTTGGTTGGTGAATGTCGGCACAGGACTATGGAAGACCTTCACCCCTTTTGCAGCAGAGAGCAGATGGGTGAGGAGCATCGTGCCGGTCCTTCCTGTGGAAAGGAAGAATATCGGACTCTTCGACAGGAAGTCATGGCTTCCCCACATGGAATAGACGTCATGCGATCCCCCCTTTCGCCATCCATATTCGAATCCATCAACCAGTCGTTGGACAAGGTCATTCACAGGTTTATACACTGTATACTCCACTGATAGGCGTCCGTCCTCAACCTCTGGCGTCAGGAGCAAGCGTTGCATCCAGTACGATTGGTTCCCGAGAGTACCCATCGTTTTCGCTCCCGCCAATTTCTACGGCAGGAATCTACTAGGCACATGATAGTTCCTCCAGTTCGAGATCCGAAGCGTCCTGTCTCAACGGCGAGCAGACATGTCCTCTTCTACGCTCGCTCCCATGTCTTGCACGGGAGCGGGCATTTTACGGCTCCAGGGCCGATGAAGGAGGCGCGGAACGCCTCGGGAGTGTCCGGCAACGGAATGTGGCAATGGGGGATGAGCGATGCCTCGAAGGTGAGCAACGATGGCTCATTTCTTTTCGTCATCGCATGTCAGGAGTCGATAGAATTCCTTGGCAATATTCGCCCAGTCATACCTTGCCAGATCGCTGGGTTTCGGGGCAATGTCTCGTTTCAATTGCTCACGGATCGAGAGAATAAACTCGTCATGTGTGCGAACAAGCGCAACCTGGTCGCGGAAGTCCGAGTACTCATCCATCCAAACTGATACAACCGGAATGCCAGCAGCAAGGTATTGAAGGAATTTCGCAGAGGATGCCTGCCAAACTCCTGGCTCGGATTTGAGAGGGATCAGGCCGATTCTGAATGTGGGCAGCAGCGTCGCTAATTGGTCATAGGGCACCGAAGGGTAGCATCGCACGTTTGGGCGCATTTGTAGAGCCCGAAAATCGTCCCGTACATTCTGGTCAACGGGGCCATATAATCTGATCTCGTATCCAGGGAAGCTTCTCGAGATTTTGTCAACGAGGGCAAAGTCGAAAAACCACTTTGAGATGACACCAACATATCCGAGCGTCAGGCTTTCTTTCCTCCATGGACTCTTTTCTCGGAAACTGCTCATATCAACACCGTTCGGCACATAGTGGACTGGCCTTTCATATTGTTTCGCAAGCTTCTGTTGTAGATTGCGCGAGCAGGCAATCAGGACCGTCCTTTGATCAGAGAGCAATGAGTGCAACCAATCCATTGCCCAAGAAGGTTGTGGTCCGAATTGTTCAGGGTCATCGTTATAGTCCCAAACCACTCTCCATTTGGCGTTCTTGATCATAGGTATATAGTACATATTGGAAATTAGAACGGTATCAGGCCGCCTGCCAAAGATGATGTAGATCAGTAACCATGCCCACATGCGGGTCAGACAATAGAATAGGGATCTCAAGATCTTTGAGGAAAAGGCTTTCTCTATAAACAGTGATTTGCTTCTCCTGTAGGTTGGCAATGTCACGACTATGATATTGTTGATCTTGCGAGGGAAGAGATGGTTGCAGCCCTGAAGCCCATATGGTTGGAAGAAGAGGATCTTATCTGATGAGGGAAGATGGGTGAGAAGATGTTGTTTCCGTGTTTTCAAATAATCCCATTTGATTTCCGAGAACCAGACCAATTTCATTCGGCCGGGTCCTTCATGGGGATACCATGTTGCCGTTGGAGCTTTCTCTTGAATCGATAGGAAAGGAGTGCAATCGCGCCCGTGGTGAGCCGCCATGCACCTGCCAGTGCATGGCGTAGCCACCAAAAGAGATAGGGGCGGACATTTGGCCTTGCAAACCATCTTGCGAGATCTCGCTTCTCTGGGAAGAAGTAGTTGGCAAGATCGAGGAGGCGTACGGGGTGGAATACGGCATCCTCCTGCATATTCCACCTCTTGAGGATCCATTGCTCGATCTTGCCCATACGTCGGCCGAGCTGCAGGGTATGCCCAGGATCGAGAAAGCGACGAGTGAGCGCAGTCTCGAGCTTGTTATGTCGAGCTCTCGGGCTCAGATGTTCCAATGCCTGCTGCGGTGCGGAGACTCCGAGGATGGTTCTGAGCGCAACCAAAGAGAAAAAAACCGTGTTCTCGGCGCCCCATTCCCTGGCCTTTGCGGAGATCAATCCCCAATCAATGGACGGGGAAGCGTGTAGGCTCATGGCAAGATCCACAACTTGAATCAGCCATCCATCCAGCAGCACTCGTCTGGGGAGTAGGGGGGCCCGTGGGTAGTAGCGGATGGCGGGACAATGCTTGCTGGCGTGGAGACAGAGGCCGATGAATCTGTCGACGGAATCCGGTATCGTGAGTTCGATACTCCCCACACGCACTCTCCGCGCACGATGAACAAGCCCGTCGATATCAATGGTATACATGGTATAATGATGGTCGAGATTCCAATGAAGTTCCACCATTGCGCCGATCCCCTCGCCGAATATCCTCTCCACATGAAAGTGATGCCGGAAGTAGTAAGAATCTGACAAAGCCTCTCGTCGATGGGTGCCGCCGGCATGAGTGAGGACTTCCAAAGCCCGTGGAACATCATCCCATGGCACCAATAGATCGATGTCGGAGAATCGACGTAATGCGGGGTTGCCGTACTCGATTTCCGCAAGAGAGAGCCCCCGGAGAAAAACGCCCTTCATTCCTGCGTCGTCCAACCGACTCTGGATCCTGCTGGCGAGCTCCTGGAAGGCGAGATTGCGCTGATACGTCTCGAGGAAGCTTTGATGAAGCTGTCTCTGTACTTGCTGCGGCACAATTCCCGCCGGCATATTCTTGATGTAACGATGCAGAAGAGGCCCGGCCCTATTGCGTTTCGCGAGGGACAACACGCCTCGCCACACGACTCCCCTCCGAAGCAGGCTCTCAAGAGCCTCCTGATCTTCGGGAAGTACTCTTGGTTGCGCTCCCAAGAGGATGACCTGTTCTTCTCTGGTGAGTGGCTCGATAGTAGACAAAGCAGTCTCTCTATTCTCCAAGGGAAAAACGAATGTTACCTGGCTGCACTTCACACGTCAAGCAAGGTTAGGTCCTCGAATGCTCCTGCCGATTCGTGACAAGAATCCACGCTTGCGATTCCCTCTGGTGAGCTACGGGATTATCGCTGCCAATGCCATCCTCTTCATGCAGCAAATTGGTATCGGGCTCCAACTCAGCATCTGGCAGAATGGCGTTATCCCGTGGGAATTGACTCACTTCGAGTCAATAGATATCCCTTCCCGTGTAGGCCCCTTGCAGAGCCTCGTGACATCGATGTTTAGACACGGCGGTATCTTGCATTTTCTTGGGAACATGCTCTATCTCTGGATTTTTGGCAACAATGTCGAGTATGCCTTGGGCCACTTCAAGTTTCTTGTTTTCTATCTGATTGCTGGCGTGGCGGGGATGGTGGCGCATGTTCTCACGAATCCATTTTCTGTGGTTCCGGCAGTCGGAGCTTCAGGTGCCATCGCGGGGCTCTTGGGTGCCTATATTCTGCTCTACCCTCGGGCGAGGATTCAAACGATCGTATTCCTGATAGTTTTTGTCCAGATTATCGATTTGCCGGCGGTATTGGTTGTTGGCCTCTGGGCCTTTCTCCAGGCGCTGGAGGGATTGGGATCGTCGGCAGGGGTCACAGGGATCGCGGTATTCGCCCACCTCGGGGGATTTGTATTCGGCTGCGCCGCCATCGAATTGTTCATGAGGAGAAAGCAATGAGGCAATGTGACCGGTGCGGAAGAGAGATTGGGCTTCGAGAGACGAGTTACCATGTGTGGGTATGGGTTGTGGCGAGCATGAACGAAGAACTTGATGGACGTGTCGACGAAGATCTCGACCAAGCGGTCAGCCAAGTGACCGAACGGCTGGGGCCCTTGCCCGCTGATCTTGTTGCATCAGAGGTCTACGCCCGGCGTAGCTACTTCGTCTGCCCCTGGTGCCAAGAGCGAATCCTGGCGAATCCTCTCGGTAAATGATGTTCCGTAATCACTGCAAGTCATGTGGACGTTCACGGGTTCGGAATTCAGGTGAACCCCGAACCTCTGAACGGTTGCTAAGAGGATCCGGAATTGGTCATTGAGGCATTCCGATCCCAGGAATCAAAGAATTCGCCAGGGGAGGTTTTCTGGATGGGTGACCCCGTGTGCTTATGTCGGGTACGTGGTCTCCGCAAAGATCCAGAGCCTGTCTGTGCAGGGCACCGAGAAGGGATCGTTTCGCTTCGGGTCTCTCAGTAAGGATCATATCAAGCCAGCCCTTGGCCTGTGCGCGGACAGAGACGTCTACCTGAGAGCAGGATGATGCCACCACGGGCAACTGTTCCTGGCGGACGAGTTTTGTAATCGTTTGTTCGGAAACGAAATAGAGAGGGCGGATCAATCGGAATGTGCCTCTGAAATAGCTTTGCGTGGGAAGTATGCTGCCGAATCGACCTTGGTAGAAGATATTCATGATCGCGGTGACTGCCACATCGTCTGAGTGATGCCCAAGAGCAACCACGTTGCATTGGAGCTTCTGAGCGGTGGAGAAGAGGGTGTGTTTCCGCCTCCATGCGCAGAGGAAGCATGGCGAGAGTTTCCGTGTGCCGGAATCCCGACCCTTCTTGGCCTCTTCATACCGTAGTTCGAGACCGAGGGAAGAAACAAGATCCGTCAGAGGAGGCAGGTCATGTTCTTGGGTGCCGAGCCCTGTGACGTGTACCGGAAAAAGCTCACATGCGAGATCCTGGAGTCGCTTTTGCCACCAGAGCAAATAGAGCAGCGCCACGCTGTCTTTGCCGCCCGAGATACCCACCACGACCCGGTCACCAGGCGAGAGGAGGCTAAAAAGGCGTTGCGCTCTGTTGAGGCTTCTTACCAGCTTGAATACGATAGAAGACGGGGATCGCGGTGAGCTAGTCCTGATCAGCTCGAATCCTCCGGCAATGTGATAAACCGGGTTTTTCGTACGACATCCTCGACGACTTCGATACCCTTAGGGCTCATGGCGATCTGATAGTGCGATTCCTCAGATGAGGAGATTTTTCTGCTATCCATCTCTTCTATTGAGAACCCCGTGAAGTATGCTCCGTACTTCAATATGTTGTCCCACATAGCTTGCTTGCTAAAGGCGAACGGATGCGCCCAATCCGGCTCACCTGTCTCGATTTCGTTCCAGGAGTGAAGCTCCATAATCCTGTATATCGGTTGAAAGCCGAAGGTCTCTGCCCAATTCGGCCACCGAATGATATGTATCCGCACAGCCCAATCCTTGGAGGGCAGTGTGACGAACATCTGATTCCCCGAAGAAAGTGGATCATCATGCCGAGAGACACTGAGCATAGTCTTGCCGCCCACTGAATCGGCACGCATCCACATGACACTGGCCTGAAGAACAACCTTCCGGCCATCAAGAACCATGAAGTCCTGCAGCTTTCTCCCGAAAAAGAAGGACCCGATGCCCAGTACTATCAGAGCAATCGCAATAAGAAACCGCAGTGCCCCCATGAGTCCCCCGAGCAGCTGGACAACCATCGAGGGCCGATCCCCCTCTGCTCTCTTTCTGCCTTTGAGCAGGAACAATCCCAAAGCGACGGCCAAAAATGAGGCCCATACAATGCCAGGGAGATCCGTATTCATGAAATGATCCATCGTCTCCTCCTCTGGTATACCGGTGGCCGGTTGCCCTCATAGCGGGAAATCATGCGTTGCCTATTTGTCCTGCGGATCTCCTGCTGTCAAGCCCGGCCTGCATCTCTCATCTCGCATTCAGAACCATCTCGGCCGTTTCGCTTCGAAAGCCGGTGAGAAGCCCGGCTAGCGAGTTCATCCCAATGAATAGGAACAAGCCCGACTTCTTCGGCAAGCTTGGCACCCAGGGAGAGGGGGATCCGTAGATCTTCCGGGGCATGAGCGTCGCTGCCCAGCGTTACTACGGTCCCTCCCATATCCTTGTAAAGCCCCAGTATCTCACGTGATGGATATGTTTCTTCACATGCATAGCGTAGACCCCCGATATTGATCTCTATGATCCCGCCGTGTTCGAGCTGATGAACAAATATCTCCGCCAAGATATCACCGTAATGGCCAAGGAGACTGAGGGAGGATGCGTCTGGCGCATATTTCTTGATGTAGTCGACATGTCCGAGAATAGGAAAGAGACCAGACCTGGCGGCAAGATTCAACAGGTCGAAGTACTGCTGAAATCGTTCTTCCATGGGGAGCTGTTGCGTCTTGGGCTGTGCAAGCCATTCCTTCAGAAATAATCTCCCGATGTCATGCACTGAGCCTATCACCACATCGAATTTGCGAGTAGCCAGGAAACGAGCTATTTGCTCCTCATACCCGAGTCTGTAGCTTATCTCGACTCCCAAGCCTAGCTGGATTTGAGGGAATCGCTTCTGAAGCCTTTGATGCCTTATCACTGCTTCAGTGTATGAATACTTCGCCATCCATGGATGAGTAGGATCGGGATCGTAATGCTCGGCGGGGCAGACCGCTTCCAGGCCCATGCCTGCTGCTCTGGGAAGCAGCCATTCCAAATGAAGCCGGGAATCTCCCGATAGCTCGGTGTGAAGATGGCAGTCAGCCAGAGGCATGAATGGGCTCCACGCAAAGGATATGGTGTGAGAACCGGATCAAGGAAAATAGACCTGATGCTCGCGGTCATCAGCCTGGTCCTGTGTTTTCTCTCGCTGGAAGTGGTGCTCAGAATACGTCACCGGGGAACTTCGAATCCCACGAAGCTGACTCCCGCTCCCTATCGCATCAACACGGAGAGAGGAAGCCGGCTCATCCCTGGTTCTGATGTGCTCTATTGTTTCGAAAGCACAACTCAGCCCGTGAGAGTACGGGTGAACAGCCTTGGATTCAGGGGTCCGGAGATCCAAACAGGACCGCACCGGGCAGTTCGGCGCCTGCTTATTCTTGGCGATTCCGTGGCATTCGGCTACGGCGTTGAAGAAGGCAAGATCTTCCCGGCGCTGACAGACTCAGTACTGAAGCAGACAACTCCGCCTTGGGAGGTGGTCAATGCAAGTGTGGAAGATATTGGAATCAAAGAACAGAGGATGATACTCGAGGAAAAAGGAAGCCTGGTTTGTCCCGACGCAGTGCTCATCGCCTTCTATGCAAATGACTCCAGACCCCCCGTGGGATTCGACGGCGAATTCCTTCGAGAGGATCATGTGGATAGATGGTTCCGTACCCACCCTGGTCCAGTAGCCAAGTGCTATGTGGCCCGATTTCTGCACTTCAGGTATCGATTGCTTCTCACCAAGCTGCATCTGTACCATTCTCCGATCGCGGCACGGTTTGCTTGGGTCGAGCCGTGGAAGTTGGGGAAGTGGAAAAATAGTGCCGAGGAGCTCAGAGAGCTTATTGAGATGGCGAAATACGATTGGGGTGCGGTTTGGTTCGAGGATGGATGGGCGGTGGTGGGCAAGGAGCTGGCCAGGATCAAGGAGCTCTGTGCCGAGCTGGATGCCGCGCTTCTGGTCATGTATCTACCGATGCAGGTACAGATCGAGACTTCCGTGGAATTGACGAGCCCGCAGGAAAATCTTCGCGAGATCTGTGTCGCAAATAATCTCCCCTTTCTGGATCCAATGCCTGCATTGCAGGGATATGAGGCTTTGTATATCGATCAGTGTCATTTCACAGAACGGGGTCATCGTCTCGTAGCCAGGATATTGCAGGAGTGGCTTATCGGTGTGTTATGTGAACATCGATGAGAATGAGAATGGGGGAATGGGAAGAAGAGAGCGGTCAGCGTTGAGATGATGGAGCAAGGAGAGATTCTTCGCTCCCAGGAGTCGCTCAGAATGACAGGGGTAGTGCCTAAGTGGGTGCGTGAATGCGTGTCATTCTGAGGGAGCGGAGCGACCGAAGAATCTGGGTGGGGAGGAGGGGGAATGAACATCGAACATCGAATGAGAGGAGGACAGCTGATAGCTGCCATTGGAATGGCAATGCGAATTGCGAGGTTGCTCTTGACGGTGAGAGGCGTTCGGACGAGTTTCTTCAGATCTTTAACGGGAGCACACAGGTGCCTGGTGGCTCTCCTGGGCTTCAAACCCAGTGTGGGGTGTGAAAGACGCCCTGGGTGGGTTCGATTCCCACGTGTTCCCGCCAGCGAGATTCCATAGCCATGGACGGGAAGTCGCAGAGTGCGCCCACATGGATCACCACCAGGCGAAATACCGTGCGGGAGTTTTGTGGGAATGGCGCATTGAGGACGGCGGCTGTTGCCCTTGTCATGGGGAATGCAGGACACTACATTGATTTGCCAATACTGTGGGATCGAATCAATCTCGAACATGCTTCGCAAGAACATGAGGATTCTCTGGGCTTGGTTGTGCCCGGATGGAATACGATGGATGTGACGAACGAGATAGAATATATTATTATCGCCGCACTTTCCGACATTGATTTGGAGTTGGTTCAACTTCGGGTTGGCGGTGCTTCGAGGCAACCAAGGCTCACCATATTCGTTGACCGGGTTGGTGGAGTCACTGTCGGTGAATGCGTCGAGGCAACAAAAGAGCTTCGACGTCGATTGGCGGAATTTTATGGACCAGATAGGCAGTTCTCGCTTAACGTATCTTCTCCAGGAACAGACAGGCCACTCAAGAGTCGCAAAGACTTCCGGCTGATCAGGGGCAGACGAGTCATTGTCAGCTACCAGAAAAGCGAAGAGCCGGTCGAGAAGAGAGAGATCGAAGGTGATGTTGTGGCGGCGGAGGAGACTGAGCTGATATTGGGCATGACGGGTCAAGAGACCCCGTTGGCCATTCCGTACCACCGGATTCTTGACGCGAGGATCAGACTTCCCTACTAGATCCAATTAAGTCATTCAGGCATCCATCAACACAGGAACGGCAATCCGGGGACTGGCCCCGATCAAGCCGTCCCAGTGGGAGGGGTTTGGACTATGAACTATGAGGTTCTCGAGGCCATCGGACAGATCGCCCGGGAGAAGGACATCGATCGAGCCGTCCTTTTGGAGACATTGGAGGCGGGGCTCGTATCTGCCACCAAGAAACGGTTCTCCGATGCCCTGGATGTGAATGTCACCGTTGACCCCGAGACCGGAGATATCTCCATCGCCCTTGTCAAGACGGTAGTGGAAGAGGTAACTGACCCAGATATGGAGATCTCGGTGGAGGATGCAAGAACGGCCGGTTTTTCGACTGCCGCCGGCGAGAAAGTTGATCTTCCGATCCCGTTTGATGATTTCGGGCGCAACGCTGTGCAAGCTGCCAAACAAGTCATCTTCCAAAAGGTTCGCGAGGCGAGAAGAGAGAAGATCTATAATGAGTTCAAGGACAAAGTTGGCCAGCTCATCAGCGGGCATGTGCAGCAAGTAGACCGCGGCAACATCATCGTCATGATCGGGAACACCGAAGCGCTTCTTCCTTGGAGACATCAAATCAGGCGCGAGAGCTATGTCCCGGGAGAGAATATCCGGACCCTGCTTCTTGAAGTACTCAACAATACCCATGGCCCACAGATTATCCTGTCGCGGGGCCATCCTGATTTTGTCCGGTCGCTCTTTGCGTTGGAAACCCCGGAGATTCGGGAGGGGATTGTACGGATCGAAGCGATTGCCAGGGAACCTGGGATAAGAACGAAAATCGCCGTCTTCTCCCGGGAGTCTCGTGTCGATGCGGTTGGGGCCTGTGTGGGAGTGAAGGGTATCCGAGTCCAGGCCGTGGTGAGGGAGCTGGGCGGTGAGAGGATGGATATCATACCATTCACTTCCGATGCGACTATGTTCATAGCGCGTGCGTTGAGCCCGGCCAGGATCGACCGCGTCATCCTTTCGGAGGATGAGCGGAAAGCGTGTGTCGTGGTGCCCGAAGATCAGCTCTCACTTGCTATAGGAAAGGGTGGCCAGAATGTCAGGCTCGCGTCCAAGCTGACTGGTTGGACAATCGAGCTCCTGAGCAAGACCCAGCATGAAGAGCACATGGATTTGGAGCAGACAATTCAGATCGAGGTGGTCAGCTTGCCGGGTGTGGGTCCCAAGCTGGCGAGAGAACTGGAGATGGCTGGATTCGAGACGGTTCGTGATGTGGCCCGAAGCGCCACAAAGGAACTCACGGCCGTTCCCGGGATAGGGAAGCTCCGCGCTCAGAAATTGGTTGATGTGGCGAAGGTCATGATGAAAGAGGTTGAGGAGGAAGTGCGGCTCAGGATGCAACAACAGGCGGAGAAGGAATCCACGAAAGCAGCATCACGCGTTGCCGGCGAAGCGGAGCCTCAAGAGGAGCCTTCCGCTACATCACGTAATGTGGACCAGCCTGCCGAAGAGGCCGAGTCCGCGGATGAAGCCATGCATACAGAAGAATCGGATACGAATGATTCAACATGATCTTAACAACCTGGGCGATTGAGCTAATCGGGAACTGTGAAAGTGGGGTGCGAAAGTGACTAAGAAGCGGGTTCATCAGGTTGCCAAGGAGTTCAATGTCTCATCAGAGGCGCTCATAGAGATGCTCCGTGCGATGGGAATCTCGGCAAAGAGCCACATGAGTACCATTGAGGAAACCGCCGAGACAAGTATCCGCAAACGATTCGAGGCTGAGAAGGCCACTGTTCGAGAAGAGTATGCGAGGAAAGAAATCGAATTGGCCAAGCGACGAGAACAAGAGAAACCCCGAGAAAGACCAGCGGAGGCCAAAAAACGGTTCATGAAGAAGAGCATGCCGAGGAGAGGGCGGCCAAGGGACGCGAGTGCGGTGCAGGCCAGCGTGAAGAAGGTCATGGCCCTGATGGATGGAGCGGGGAAATCCAAGAAGCGCCGCAAGAAGCAGAAGCTCGGCGAAGAATCCACTTCCCACATACAAGCCAAACCTTCGATGATCCGTCTCACCGATGATTCGATTACCGTCTCGGATCTGTCGAAACTCATGAATAAGCTCCCTGCCGATGTCATCCGTGTGTGTATGGATTTCGGAATGATGGTGACCATCAATCAGAGGTTGGATATGGACACCGTGGAAGCTGTCTCGGATGAGCTGGGCTTCACCGTCGAGCGGGAGATGGTCACCCAGGAGATTGAGGAGATCATCGAGGGCACCCCAGAATCACGATCTCCTGTGGTCACGGTCATGGGACACGTGGATCATGGCAAGACATCGCTCCTTGACTTCATTCGCGAGGCCAATGTGGTGGCGGGGGAGGCTGGAGGCATCACCCAGCATATGGGGGCCTATGAGATCATCAGCCCCGAAGGGAAGATCACCTTCATAGATACGCCGGGGCATGAGGCCTTCACCGCCATGCGGACCCGCGGCGCCCAAATCACCGATATCGTTGTGCTGGTGGTGGCAGCCGATGAAGGAGTGAAACCCCAGACCGTGGAGGCGATCAATCATGCCAAGGACGCGGGAGTTTCACTCATAGTAGCCATCAACAAGATCGATCTCCCAGACTCGAATCCTGACATGGTTCGCCAGCAGCTCTCGTCCCATGGGGTCATGGTTGAGCAGTGGGGGGGGGATGTGATGGATGCGTTGGTAAGTGCGCGGACGGGTGAGGGGATCGACAAGCTGTTGGAGCTTATTCTTCTTCAAGCCGAGATGATGGAGCTCACTGCCGTGAGGACGGGGCCTGCCTCGGGGGTTGTGCTGGAGGCGAGGCTTGATCCCGGCTTTGGACCGGTTGCGACTGTGCTTGTGCGGAGTGGAACACTTCATTCTGGAGATGCGTTTGTCGCAGGGAGCTATAGTGGTCGCGCCAGAGCGTTAATGGATGAATCTGGAAGGCGAATCGATCAAGCGCCACCCTCCAAGGCCGTCCAACTGGCCGGCATCTCGGGGGTACCTCGGGCGGGAGAAAGTTTTCAGGTTATGTCAAGTGAGCGAGCGGTGCGTGATGTTGCGGCTCGGCGATCGGAGTTGCGGCGCGCCAAGGATCTGGGGACCGCCCCCAAGGCAACGCTGGAGGATCTTCTCAAGCGCATACGGGAGGGGGAAGCCAAGGAACTCAGGCTTCTGCTGAAGGGTGATGTGCAAGGATCCGTGGAGGCTCTCAGCGACGCATTGGACCGGCTCGCGAACAAAGAGGTACACGTAAACATCATTCACCAAGGCGTTGGTGCAGTGACCGAGTCCGATGTGCTGTTGGCTTCCGCATCGCAAGCCATCATCGTCAGCTTCCATGTGCGTCCCAGTGTGAGGGCCCAGGAGCTCGCTGAGCGAGAAGGGATCGAGATACGCCACTACCAGGTCATCTATGAGTGTGTTGAGGATATGCAGAAGGCCATGGAGGGGCTTCTGGAACCGGAGCTTCGGGAAAAAACGGTAGGAAGGGTATCAGTTCGGCAGATCTATCACCACCCCAAGGCTGGAACGGTTGCCGGGTGCTTTGTTCTGAGTGGAACCGTGACACGTGGTGCGCGATGTCGCGTGTTGAGGGACGATGTGATTATCACGGATTCCAGAATCGGATCTCTGAAGCGATTCAAAGAAGATGTGAGAGAGGTACAGAGTGGGTACGAATGTGGTGTGGTGGTGGACAACTATGGAGACATCCACGAGGGTGATGTATTTGAGATCTATGTGGAAGAGGAATTCGCTCGTTCCCTTAACTGATTTTTTGACCAATGGATGTCTTGTGCGCTGAGGTTGAACTCCATCTCCCCGAATGCCGCTCCCTCAAGCAGAAACGGGGCCTCATCAAGGGAATCAAACAGAGGATACGTGATCGGTTTGGTGTATCTGTCGCTGAGATAGCCTATCATGACAAATGGCAAAGGGCTGTCTTGGGAATCGCTCTGGTGAGCTCGGACATCAAGCTAGGGGAATCCTTGTTCCAGAAATTGAAGAATCACCTGGACTCGGATCCTCGCATGTGGGTGATCGATATCCAGGAGGAATGGCGATGATTGGTGAGCGGAGGCAGGCGCGGCTCGGGGTCCTTTTCCGAAAGGAGATCGCGGACATCGTCGAACATCGCATGTCTGATCCCAGAGTGGGTTTGCTCTCGATCACCACGGTCAAGGTTTCCGCCGATCTAAGCGTGGCCACGGTTTATGTCTCCAAACTCGGAACAGAGGAAGAGGTGGAGACCTCATTGAACACGCTTCGCCAGGCATCTTCCTTCATTCGCGGGGAACTGGCGAAACGGATCCGGCGAATCCGGCAGATACCAATGCTTCGGTTCTATGAAGATGAGGGCTTGAGGCAGGGAGAGAGGGTAGACAACCTGCTCCGCCAATGGCATGAGGAGGAACAAGCCAAGGGTTCTGAATGATTCTCGATGGAACGGGGGGGGACACGCTGGAACTTGGCGGCATTCTGCTTGTCAATAAGCCCAAGGGTCCAACCTCACATGATGTGGTAGCCGCGGTCAGAAGGCGGATCCATGGGATTAAGGTTGGGCATACGGGCACACTCGATCCGGCGGCAGAGGGGCTCCTCGTTCTCTGTTTGGGACGGATGACGAGGGCGGCGAGGCTCTTTTCTGATCTCCCCAAGGAGTACTGCGGCACGGTGTTGCTGGGGAGAGAGACTGATAGCTTGGATCTCCAAGGCCGAACCGTTGCACGGGCACATGTTCCGCAGGACCTGCTTGGTGCAGCAGCTCAGTGGGTGAAGTCCGTGAGAGGCGCCATTGATCAGGAGGCGCCACGATTCTCGGCCAGGAAGTGGAAAGGAAAAGCCCTTCATAGATGGACACGTCTAGGAAAGGATGTGCCGGTCTCCGTGAAACGGGTCGAGCTTTTTGAGGCCGATGTGGAACGCGGCGTCTCCCATCGACGGATTGAATTCAGGATTCTCGTGAGTTCTGGATTCTATGTGAGAAGCTGGGCTCGCGATCTTGGTCATGCGTTGGGAATTCCCGCCTGTCTCGCGCGTCTGGAAAGAACCGCAGTTGGTCCATTCCGAGTGGAGGATGCGGTGGACCTCGATCCACTTGATCGAGATAGGGTGGGATGTTCGATCCTCACCGGAGAGAAGGCTCTTCCATGGGTGGAGACCAGCAATGTAGGAGCGGATGATCTGCTGCTCTTGAGGAAAGGCGTACCGGTCCGAACGAATGACTCTGAGAGTGATGAACAGGAAAAGATCGTGAAGTTGCTCGATTCCGAGGAACGGCTCACACTCCTGGCCAAACGGAGCGGGGGTATTATAAAACCATGGATCGTATTGCGCCCCTGGACCGGAGAAGAACAATGAGGGGCGCCGCGGTGGCGGTTGGCGTATTTGATGGCGTACATCTGGGGCATCAAAAGATCATCTCGATCCTTCTGGAAGTAGCACGTACATTGGATCTTGCGCCGGTTGTCCTTACCTTCAGGCCTCATCCCAGGCCCGCGGCGGTGGCCCGAGAGGGAGGGCTGCTTCTTTCGGAAGAGGAGCGTGCGTACTATCTCAGGAAGATGGGGGTAGATTGGGTTGTCTATCTCCATTTCTCTGAATCGATTCGAGATATGTCGCCAGAGTCTTTCTTCGACACAGTCCTTCTGAGGGAGCTTGTTGCCAAGGCGCTTGTTGTGGGCCCGACGCATCATTTCGGTCGAGATGGGCGTGGTGGCCCCGAGCTTCTCCTGGAATTGGCCCACGTTGCGGGCATCCATGCGCAGGTTGCAGAGCATGTCCTCGTGGATGGCAGACCCGTAAGCTCGCGCAGAATACGGGATCTCCTTGTGCACGGGCATGTTGAAACGGCCTTTTCTCTCTTAGGAAGGCCGTTCCGGCTTTCGGGAGTGGTGGTTCCCGGGAGGGGCGCGGGGGGACACTTGGTCGGTTATCCAACGGCCAATGTTGATCCTTCATCTCCTTGGAGGCTAATTCCCGCGAATGGCGTGTATGGAGGGGTGGCGCACATCGAGGGGAAGACATTCCCGGCGGCGTTGAACATCGGCTTTGCGCCGACCGTCTCAGTGCCGCAGCACGATGCTCATCTACGGATAGAGGCGCATGTTGTGGATTGGACGGGAGATTTGTACGGAAAGACGTTATCAATCGATTTTTTGGCTCGTCTTCGAGACGAGATGAAGTTCAGCGACGTAGGCGAACTACGTCGACAGATCGAAAGAGATGCGGGTCGTGTTCGGGATCTGGTAGAGAAGGCGGATACCGGACAGCTGGAGAACGGAAGCACCCCGGGGAGAAGCGACCCTTCCCCGGTACGGTGAAACGGAGGTTGTGCAATGCCGCTGAACGCAGGCAAGAAGCAGGAGATCATTGGAAAACATCAGCTTCACGAGAGTGATTCAGGATCTCCCGAAGTACAGATCGCGCTTCTCACGGAGCGAATCAGCTATCTCACGAAACATCTTCTCACACACAAGAAAGATCATCATAGTCGGAGGGGCCTCATCAAGATGGTGGGTCGACGGCGTCGGCTCCTGGATTACCTAAAATGGAAAGATGTGACCCGATATCGACAAATCATTGCTGAGCTTGGTCTCAGACGTTAGGAGTTGAGAATGCATCGATGTAGCATGGAGCTCGGAGGTAGAGAGCTCTTCATTGAAACCGGAAAGCTGGCCAAACAGGCCAACGGCGCGGTGCAGGTCCGTTACGGTGACACCGTAGTACTTGTCACTGCCGTGGCTTCCAAAAAAGACAGAGAGGGGTTGAGCTTTTTTCCTCTCACCATGGAATACAGAGAAAAGGCCTATGCCGTGGGCAAGATCCCGGGCGGGTTTTTCAAGCGGGAGGGCAGACCCAAGGAAGTGGAAGTGCTGAGTGCTCGGCAGATGGATCGACCCATCCGACCGCTTTTCCCGAAGGGCTTCAAACGGGAGATACAGGTCTTTTGCACCGTGCTTTCCTCAGATCAAGAGAACAGTGCTGATACGCTGGGGCTCATCGGAGCCTCGGCAGCGCTCTCCCTCAGCGATATTCCCTTCAACGGGCCCATTGCCGCGGTGAGGGTTGGGATGATAGATGGAGAATACGTGCTGAATCCACGCTTCTTGGACCTTGATGGGAGTTCCTTGAATCTCGTGGTGGCTGGATCTGCTGACGCTATCGTGATGGTTGAAGGAGGGGCGCAAGAGATCAGTGAAGATCAGATGGTGGGAGCATTGGCCTTTGCGGCCGAACACATCCGCCCCATCGTGGCCCTCCAGGAAGAACTAGTGGCCATGGCAGGAAAGCCGAAGATGGAATTCGTACCGCCGGCTCTTCCGGCTGAGCTTGTCTCCCAGGTCAATCGTCTGGCCGAAGAGGATCTCCAGAAGGCGCTCACGTTGACCGCTAAGGAAGAACGACTCGCCGCATTAGAAGACGTAAAGGGAAAGACCCTCACCGCCTTGGAAGAGGAGTTCCCCGAGTCAGAGGAGCACATTCTCTCTTTGCTCCATGACAGAGAGAAGGAGATCGTACGAGACAGGATTCTGAACCAGGGACTGAGGTTGGATGGACGAGGATTCGATGAGATCAGAGAGCTCTCCTGCGAGGTGGGAGTTCTGCCCAGGACTCATGGGTCGGCGCTCTTTACTCGAGGACAAACCCAAAGCCTGACTACAGTGACTCTGGGGACGAAGATGGATGAGCAGAAGATTGAGGATCTGGAGGGGGAGAGCTGGAAAAGCTATATGCTTCATTACAATTTCCCCTCGTACAGTGTGGGGGAAGTCCGGCCCATTCGGGGCCCGGGAAGGCGGGAGATCGGCCACGGCATTTTGGCGGAACGGGCGATAGAACCCGCCATTCCCAATGAGGAGGTATTCCCCTACACCGTCAGGATCGTCTCCGAGATCCTGGAGTCCAATGGATCATCTTCCATGGCGACTGTGTGTGCAGGATCTCTGGCCCTCATGGATGCGGGAGTTCCGATACGGGCAGGTATCGCCGGCATCGCCATGGGCCTCATCAAGGGTGATGACGGATCGGTGATCTTGACGGACATATTGGGTGACGAGGACCATCTTGGCGACATGGACCTCAAGGTTGCAGGGACCAGAGAAGGGATCACGGCCTTTCAAATGGATCTCAAGATCTCCGGGATCGGTCTCGATGAGATGACGCAGGCGCTGAAGAAGGCCAGGACCGCGAGACTGAAGATCCTTGATGCCATGGCCGGAGCCATCGCAGAACCCCGGGAGGATCTTTCCCCATTTGCTCCCCGGATCATTATCCTGAAGGTGAAGACGAGCCGGATTGGGGATATCATCGGTCCCGGCGGCAAGATGATACGGAAGATAACGGAAGAGACAGGGGCCAAGATCGATATCTCGGATGATGGTACAGTGATCATAGCTGCGGTGGATCAGGAGTGCAGCAGGAAGGCGCGTGAGTGGATCGAGGGTCTTGTTCAGGAAGCCGAAATCGGCAAGACCTACCAAGGGAAGGTGAAGCGGATCACCAATTTTGGCGCGTTTGTTGAGATTCTGCCCGGGCAGGATGGTCTGGTGCATATCTCACAGCTTGCGCATCGTCGTGTGGAGAAAGTGGAAGACGTGCTGCACGAAGGCGATGAAGTTGAAGTACAGTGTATCGGCATCGATGAGCAAGGCCGAATCGACCTCAGTCGGAAGGTTTTGCTTCCTCGGGAAGCCGGAGAAGAAGAACCTCCCCGGGAACGCGGTGACAATCGAGGCAGGGATCGAGGGTTCCAGGGACGAAGCCGATCTCCACGGCGCGGCAGATAGAGGATGCGATGAATCCAGCTCTGATTAGCCGTACCATATTGCCCGGAGGTACGCGGCTTCTCTGCCATCCCATGGACCATGTGAGAAGTGTGGCCATCGGTTTCTGGGTCGAGGCTGGTGGCGTGTTCGAGACTGCCGGTGAAGAAGGGGTGGCACACCTGCTCGAACATCTCATGTTCAAAGGAACCGAAAGGAGATCTGCGCGGGAAATCGCCCGCGCAGTGGAAGGCCGCGGGGGGCATCTTGGCGCCTTCACGGAAAAGGAGTTCTGCTGCTACTATGCGGTGGTGCTTGATGATCACCTGGAAGTGGCCATCGATGTCTTGTCCGACATCCTCGTGCACAACAGGTTCGATGAGGAACAGCTTTCCAAGGAGAAACGGGTCGTACTGGAGGAGTTCAGTGATCTAGAGGACTCCCCTGAAGAGCTTGTGCACGAGCTTCTGCCTCGTGGGTTATGGCCCGGGCATCCCATGGGTTCCAGTCTACTGGGAACGAGGGAATCGGTCTCTCATGTCTCGGGGGAGACGATACGCGCGTACCAGCGCTCGTTATACGGGCCGGCGACCCTGACGGTGGCGGCTGCCGGGAGAGTGGATCCGGACCGACTCGGGTCTCTGATCGAGCAGTACCTGGCCTTCCCGCAGAATGGCGCCAGCGCACGAAAGATCCCCGGATTTTCTCCCGATGTACGTCGGACAATCATTGAGCAACGACAAGTAGCGCAGGTTCATATCCTCCTGGGATCACGAACCGAGGGCGCCCTGTCCGAGACCCGGTTTCCTCTGCTGGTTCTGAATGCAGCCCTGGGCGGGGGCATGGGCTCTCGCCTTTTTCAAGTGATACGGGAAGAATACGGGCTTGCCTATTCCGTCTACTCTCACCTCTCGCAGATGCGAAGCGCAGGGTACATGGCGGTGTATCTCGCGACGGATGGTTCCAATGTGGCGCAGGCCTCTTCGCTCCTCTCTGGAGAGATTGGTGATGTCTGCAGAAAAGGGATTAGCGCACAAGAGCTTTCCGAAGCGAAGGAGCAGATCAAGGGAGCGCTGGTCCTCAGTCAGGAAAGCACCTCAGCCCGGATGACCCGTCTTGCGACTCAGGAGCTCTACTATGGGAGATTCATGAGTCTGGATGAGTCCCTGAGCGCGGTGGGTCGAGTCACAGGCGAGCAGGTTCTTGAAGCCGCGCGTCGACTTTTCTGGCATCAGGATCCGGTGGCTGCATTGGTGGGTCCAGTGGACAAAGAGCCCGCAGGGCTTCGGGAGGGGTTGGTTCAATAGCCCGGACTTCTCACCAACTTTCGGCTGCAGCCGCCGATATGGCATCCCGCGTCCGACGCGGGACTTTGTTACGCTCCGTCGGCTTCCTCGACGTATCACAGAGGATACGCCTGCGGAAGCCTCAGTCGCAAGCCTCGCATTCAGAACCATCTCGGCGGCTTCGCTTCGAAAGCCGATGAGAAGTCAGGGCTAGCCGTCTTCAATAGGTTGGAAACTTCACAAACGAGTCAAGTTTTGCAACGATGTTTGTGGGTTAGCTGCGAGCTGATGCTTGATGCTGGAAGGAGAACGGAACGATCCGGGTTCCATCCAGTATCCAGTGACCAGCAACCAGCATCGCTGCGCCTCAATCAATGCGCACGGCGTTATCACTCGTCGGTTTGAGGCGCAGCTTCGCTATTCTTTCAGAACAGCATGACATCCGTGTTTGACGGCGACGAGTTCCGCTGCAATGGAGAGCGCGATCTCTCCCGGCGTTGAACCGCCCAAGGGGAGCCCGATGGGGCAGTGAACTGCATCAAGGAGGGGCGGGTCTGTACCCTCTTTGATGAGGCTTTCCCAGATGATCTCTTTCTTGCGGGCTGAGCCGATCAAACCAATGTATCGGTAGGAGTTGCTCAGGAGGCAGCGGAGAACCCGGGCGTCATCCTTGTGTCCCCTGGTGACGATTACCGCCCATACATGATCACCGGTGGGGAGCCTGGGAACCGTGGCCACCGGATCAGCCACCATGATCTTGTGGGCTTTTGGGAATCGTTCCCTTGATGCGAAGTCCGGCCTATCATCAATAACCCAGCATCTGAATCCCACCGTAGATGCCAGTGGCACAAGGGCGTGTGCGAGATGACCGGCACCGAAAACCAGCAATTCATCCGGCACGATTACCGGATCGAGCAGGAAAAGGAGACCGGGCTTCTCTACCGTGGTGGGGACTTGGCTGGCGAGAGCCCTTTTTGCATCCCGGCGAAGATCGTCGAGATCAGTCACCGCGCGACCAATCACCCAGCTCCTCGATACTTCCAGTTCAGGGCTTGACTGATTCACCCGCACCACAAAAAGCCCCGTGTCTCCTCCGGCCGAGCTTTCGATCGCCGCGTGCCACAATCCGGCCTGGCGACCCTCCAGCGGCTCGAATAGGAAGGTGATTGCTCCACCGCAGAGCATCCCTTCATTGGATGCTTCCTGGGCGTCCATGCTGATGGTATGGATTTCCGGATGCGTGGTGCCGAGCACCCGGCGGGCGACCTCAATGGCCTGGGCCTCAACTGTTCCGCCGCCTACGGTGCCGAACACACCGTCTTCGTGCATCACCAAGCTAGCATGGAGCGGAGCAGGGGTAGAACCTTGTCGCCCGAGCACTGACACAATGACGAGTGTTTCGTTTTGATCGAGCAGCTTTCCTACGACATGGGCAGTAGCGAGTTCCAAAGGTCAACCTCCTTTCTATTGGCCTGGCCTCGATGTAGCTTATTCCTGTGCGAACCCTTAGGGGATTACATCGAGATTGATCTGGCCCACGCCGGTATTGATGAGGAGACGAATGCTTGTTTCTGAAGCGCCGTAGGCATCATTGACATATGACTCTCCCTCCTTCCTCAACCCTTTTGTCTTGAGGCCGCCGATGGCCTTGTCGACATTGACCAGCACGCCGATACTCTCCGGTAACCGAACCGTGAGTTCGCCGACACCGGCATCAACCTCAGCGGTCAAATCATGGTCCCATGTGCCCGTAAGATCGATTTCTGCACTGCCTGCGCCGAGACTGACGTTCAGGCGCTCCAGCGATTCATTTCCCGCGAGATCGAGCCGAACCTCCCCTGCACCCAGATTTAGATCAAGGGTGATCACTGAAAGATGAGCCAGCGTGAGTTCTCCCTCGCCTGCTCCCATATCAATCTCGAGGTGGAGGGGTACATCACGGTTGAAGCGAAGGTCCCATTCGTTGCGGGTCCTCCGCATGGTGAGGGCATTGCGATGGGAAGGCTGGTGGATTCTCAGTTTGCCCCGAGTGCCCTCAAGCTGATAATCAATCTCCGGTTTCCAGGAGGCCACGTTGTAGGAAAAGCCGCCTTGCAGCAAGAGACTGTCGCCGCCGGCAATCCTCAATGTCCCACTATGCAGCTCGATGGTGGCAGAAACCGATTCCGCTCCCTGAAGTTCAATACGATGGGCAACCGTCTGCAGCTCCCCGACTTCTACCGTGCCCATGCATCCACAGAAGACGGCCAGAACCAGAACCGGAAGATCGCGTACCACAGTCTTGATGTCAGTCGGTTGTCTCATAGCATCTCCTCGTCTTCGAGTAGCTCCCTGCCGTCACTTCCGGAGTATCTCACATCTCCTCTCGCGATTGCCACAGAAGTATGTCCTGGCGGGCATCATGGCAACATCCAAGCACCCCAATGAGAGAGCTTAGTCCGATCCCGATTCCACGAACCGATTCCGGGAATGTGGGCGAACCAATTCTGCGATCGAGCTTGCCGATAGCAGAACTGGTGCCTGGTTCGTAGAGGGCGAATGGTTTCGCCACTTGGGTGTTGTGAGTCATGGCGTTTCAGAAAAGTGTTGACGCTCACCATCTGAAGTCTATATCGTTGCCATCTTCAAAGAAGTGGGTCAATTGCTACCGGAATTGGAGTGCCAGGTGGCGGCCATGATCGATATTCAGTATCATTATCAAAACAGAAGTAGGGCTGTGTCGGAAACGGAGCCTTGCTTCGCGTTGCGATCCTGCCGTCAAACGGATCCAGCCGATGTTCTGTTCAAGAAATCGATCACTTTGGCCGGTAGTCGACGACTTTGGCGTATTGTCCTACATTGCCCTTTGGGTAGAGGAGGTCCCCGATGAGATTCGGAGTAGTGCTGATCGCGATGGTTGTCTTTTCGATCTGGCCCCTCGGTGCTGGGCCATTGGCAGAAGTCGACATTGCGAATGATAGTGAAGCCGAGAACGCCATCCCAGGAGAGAGTGCCGGGGCGATCGGCGCCCAGGATGCCGACACCTCGGCATTGCTGCTTGAGCTGGAAGAGGAGATTCGACGTGCCACAGATACGTCGAAGGATCCGCCAGGCCATCCCAACATTCCACCATGGACGGATTGGTGGAACACTCCAAGAGAGCTTGCTCCAACCTCTTTGGCAGGAGGCTACTTCCAACGCAAGCAGGCCGAGCTGCATGGAATTGAGGGATTTGCTTCCAGCGAAGAAGAAGCGTATTGCAGGGACAGGGTCGTATCCTGCCTCATTGGGTTGCTCGATGAACCGCTATATCCAGGCCTTCGAATGGAGGCAGCCAGGAATCTGGGCAAGTTCGCTTTGGAGGAGTTGAGAGGGTCAACACGAAATGAAATAGAATCTCGCCTTCTTTTGTTGGTTTGCGAGGATTCGAGCCCCTCGGTGAGGATAGAAGCTGCGGTCTCTCTCTTTCTGTTTGATGATGATTCAAGACGCGACGAACGAGTCAATGGTGAGCTGGCAAAGATCGCGAAGGGCGAAGATGTCATATGGAGGATTGAGGACACGGATATTCGCCGCGGAATTCTTGATCTCAAGGAGCTCAGCGAGGAGGAAGGGCTGGAGGCATTTGAGTGCAGATGGAGAATCCGAGCCTTTGAGCTACTCAGCCTCTCGATTACGAGCATTCCTCAATCTGAGCGCAGTGCTCTCGTTAGGAGTGCAGAAGTGCTTGCCTCCAATCTGACTGTGGACCCGATTATCAAGGGTGCCAGGGAGTCACTCGGGGAGGAACGATCTGCGGAGATCGAGTCGAAATGGAGGGCGGATCTTCTTGAGACGCTGACGTGTTTCCTCGATCTTGCCAGTCCAACGGATTGATGGGATGAGATGCGAGTTCCCGGGCAACATCACTATATGACAAAGGAGGGAATGCCCCAGTGTCTTGATGGTTAAGATGAGAGGTTGGATGTGGTCCGCAAGATCATGGTTGAACATGCTGATGTTCAGTAGCTCATAGCTCCAGCAGTTCGCGCGACAGAGTTTCCAAATTATATAACGTGTCAGGGATTCTCGCGAACTGAATAACAGACTATCTCCATATCGTCAGTGGCGCTCTCATCCATGGTTTGCAGTTCTGTGGATGCAATGTATGAAGCATACATAGTCCTGTAGCCTCGGACGACTATCAAACGTTCGCTGGAGATCCAGTGCCAGCTATCCCGCGAGTAGTCACGATCGCCGGCGACTTGAACCTTGCGAACGAGATCGCCTGCGGGAGTGAGAATGTCATACGTAGCGAGAACTCCTCTCGCTTGATCGGCAGGGTCTTGGTCTGGCAGAATCCAGACCTCCCCATTCCCAGCGACTCGGACAGAAACCAGTGCCGGGGCGTCGGGATTCATCCTGACGTCGGCGTTTCGCGGTATTCCCTCCGTCTTGCGGTAGATGATCTCAATTCGTCTGAGCTCCTCTTCTGATCTTCTTCGGCGCTGATGCTCACATTCAAATGCAGCACACTCACTTCCCGTTGAGTCGTAGACCGTGACTGCGTACGGGCCACATTCTCGAAGGGCATAGACTCGCCCGGCGGAATCCACGTCCCAGCCACCAGGTCTGAAAGATAAGTAGTCGCAGTCTGGGTTGGGAGCCGATCCTATCGGTCGTGTATCTGTGTAGTATTGTACCAGTTGCTGTCCCTTTGAATCGAAACTCGCAAGAATGGAAACCTCATGCATTTTGTCGTGCATAAGCCGCAGCACCGACCAGGACGCGAAGAACCTGCCGTTCTTCACAACGGCCCATCGGAGATTCCCGACCGCCGGTCCCCCGGAGCCATGGAGGTCGAGCTGGACCGACTCTACAGGTCGACCGATTTGGTCAATCCACACGTACTTGGGTGGGAAATCCTGGAAAATCTCAACGACCCCATCGTCAGAAATCGAGAGGCCCCGTGGTTGTTGGGTCTCTCCCGGGCCTTCGCCCCGCCGGCTTAGGGTTTTGAGGTATTGGCCATCCGCGGAGAAGACCTTAGCATCGGCGAGTTGTCTGTCGAGAAGGTAGACATTCCCGTCTTGGTCTGCAGCCGCGTCAACAATAAGACCGAACAGGTACTCCTCGTCTTCGCTATCCGCGTACCAAAGCTCCTCCAATTCGAGGACAACGAAGCCTTCCGTCGGTGAAGATGAGCATTTGACTCTTGAAGGGACTGCTTCCGGCTGATTCGCATCCGACGGTGCTTGTGACAGCAAACAGGCGCTCAAGATACAAAGACTGCAAAGTTGGTGTCTTCCTTTCATCCGCCTGACCTCCATAACGAGCCTGGACCCCTGAGTGTCTTCGGAGACTCGCATTAGAGGATAAGTCAAGAGAACCCCCCCGGCCTTGCCGGGAGACTTCCAGCGCGTGACATTTACGGGGATAGGGATAGGCCTTTTGGTTGTGGACCGCTCAAAGCCACAAGGAAAGGGCTATCCACATGAGAAAGAAGGAGAGCTTAAGCCACACGAAGTGGGAATGCAAGTACCACATCGTGTCATTCCGAAGTACCGGAGGAAAGCGTAATCGAGGAAGGTCATCTGCGGCCTCCTTGGCTCGGGCTTGAGATTTCCCAGCAGGGGGTACTGATTGCCTAGCCGACTTCATGTTTTCGATCTGCGGGTGTTCTGTTTGCCGCAAGCGTTCACAGGTTTTGGCTGCCCACATTTCGATTGTTTGAGTAAATAAGTCAAACAAGTTCGATTGGGTATTGCGGGAGTTCAGGGGTTCAGCGTTCAGGAAACCGCCCGGCCCTTGGCCGCTGATCCCCCCTCAACTCTGAACTCTGAACCCCTGAACACTCAGACCTGAAACCCGTGAATGGCTACTGTTTGCCTGAGTTGTGCTGAATGGAGAATAGTAGATGTCCAATGTCCTGCTGACCGACTATTGCAACAGGGGCTGTGCCTACTGTTTTGCGAGAAGCAAGGTCGAAATGGACAGTGACGGAAGTCATGGACATGCCGGCCAGATCACCATGGATCGTTTGGAGATTGTGGTTGATTTCCTCAAAAGATCGCGCATCGGAACTTTCACGGCTCTTGGGGGAGAACCAACACTGCATCCGGATTTCCAGGAGATCATGGATTATGTGTACGCGCAAGGGCTGCAGGTGAGGATATTCACCAATGGCCTCATCGATCAAGATAAGCTGGAGTACCTCGCGCGTGCAGACCATAGAAGGACTAGACTGATCGTTAATGTGAACCATCCGAGCGAATACTCCAAAGCACAATGGGAAGCCACATTGCGTACTTTGGAGACCATTTCGGATGTCTCGTCCCTGGGCTTCAACATCTACAGGAAGGATTTCGAGCCAGATTTCCTGATCGATCTCACCATGAAGCACCGCCTCATCAAGATTATCAGGCTTGGTCTCGCTCAGCCTATCTATGGCGCGGGGAATGCGTACATACCTATCACAGAATATGGTGATATCTCACAGAAGATAGTCGATCTGGCACGGAAATGTGATGCACACGACATCGCACTTGATTTCGACTGCGGATTCACGCTTTGCATGTTCTCTGAGTCCCAACTCGGTTCCCTCTACTTCAGTGGTACTCCGTTCATGTTCACGTGTCCTAGTGTCATCGATATCGGCACCAATCTGGACGTATGGCATTGCTTTCCGCTCTCCACAATCATGAATAGGAAGCTTTCCGAGTTCACGACTCGAGATGAGATCGTTCAGTACTACGCCCGGAGACTGTTTCGTTATCGGTCCATTGGCGCCATGGACGGATGCCGCCGATGCAGGCATCTGAAGCGGGGCTTCTGTGCGGGGGGGTGTATTGCGCATAACCTGGCCGCGTTTCATCATGGGTCAGAGTTTCTTCTTCCGAGCGAAGTCTCGGAAGAAGCATAGCCTCTCTGTAGAGGCACACACGAGGATCCCCGTGAGGTTGGGGATCCGGAGGGAGGTACATGTTTATTCTCCAGAATTTGCTTTTCGCCGTGGCCCGCGTGCTTGATGTTGCGCTCACCATCTTCATGTGGTTGATCATTGCTCGAGTTGTGCTTTCGTGGGTCCGTCTTGATGCTCGAAATGTCGTTGTGCAGTTCATCTTTCGTACTACGGAGCCGGTACTCTATTGGATTCGACGCCGATTGCCAACCAATCTGGGCGGGCTCGACATAAGCCCCCTTCTTGCCATTCTTGCCATTTATTTCGCCCAGTTGTTGGTGGTCCGCAGTCTGGCAGGACTGGCGCAGCACCTCAACTAGCCAGTGAGAAGTGCGGGCTAAAATCCGGAACCGCTTCGCCTGAGATGGGTAGCCAGCTAGGGAATGCATATACCTCGGCCGGTGTGATAATGGGTCGGGAGGCGGGCGAGTACGAGAAGAAACGAGGACAATGGTCCGTTGATAGAACAGTCTTTGTGCCGGACAGTGTTGTCTGGGAGGCAAAAGCATGAGTCAAGAGGAATCGCAGAAGAAAGAGAAGGATCCCGAGGGCATCGATGGGATCATGGAGAAACTGCAGCAGAAGCTCCAAGGGCTTTTGGGGGACCAATATGGAGTAAAAGTGATGATGCCCGCAATGCAGACCCCGCCCCCCAAAGCCAAAAAGGAGACTGAAGAGGAGAGTCCTCCAGAGATTGAATTCGAGCTGCTTCCTTCGCAATTGGAAGCATATCTCGAGGACTACGTGGTCGGGCAACCTGAGGCCACGCTTGCACTTGCCACCAAGGTCTGTACCCACTTCCATCGAGTGGCATGGGAGATGCGGCACGAGATAGTTGATCACCTTGTGGGGGAAGTCAAAGCCAACATGCTCATTATCGGGCCGACTGGTGTTGGCAAGACCTATGTGGTGCGTCTTATCGCCGAGAAGCTGGGCGTCCCCTTCGTGAAAGGGGATGCCACCAAATTCAGCGAAACCGGCTATGTGGGTGGTGATGTGGAGCAGCTGGTCAGGGATCTCGTGCGCCAGGCAGATGGCAGTGTCGAATTGGCTGAGAACGGTATCATCTACCTCGACGAGATAGACAAGATCGCCGGGGGCGGGGTCACTCACGGCCCTGATGTCTCCCGCACCGGTGTACAACGAAACCTGCTAAAACTCATGGAGGAGTCCGAAGTGGATCTCCGTGCTCCTTTTGATCTTGCGAGTCAAATGGAGGCGATGATCGAGGCCCAGCGCACGGGGAAAGTACAGCGCAAGAAAGTGAATACCAGGAACATCCTTTTCATGATGAGTGGCGCCTTTGTGGGGCTGGACGACATCATCAAGCGGCGACTTCGCAAGAAGCTCATCGGATTCGAGGCGGAGCCGGAGACGGACCAGGAAGATCCCTTCTGGTTACTTTCCCAGGTTCGGTCAGAAGACCTTCTTGCCTACGGCTTCGAGCCAGAGTTCGTGGGGCGCCTGCCCATTGTGATCGTGTTTCGGCCTCTTGACGAGGAGAAGCTTTTCGAGATTCTCAAGAATCCCATGAGCCCTCTTACCCAAGGGAAGGTCCGGGATTTTGCCTCGTATGGAATCGAGCTGGAGATCGAGGAAGAAGCATTGGAGGAAATCGCCCATCGAGCCTCTACCGAGGGCACGGGGGCCAGGGGGCTCAAGTCTATCCTGGAGCAATGCCTCCTTCCCCTGGAGCACAGTCTTCCGGGAAGCGGCATCAATAAAGTGGTGGTCACCATCAACGCAGTCAAGGAACCCCAAGTCTTTCTTGCGCAGATTTTGGTTGAGGGCGCTCTGGTCAGTTTCGTCACTGAGTTCCGGGAGCGGACAGGCATACGCCTTTCCTTTACACCCCAATCCCGGCATTGGATCGTGGAGCAGGCGATTCAGCAGAAAATGGAGGTGAAACGCTACTGCGAGCAGCAATTCGCCGGATACGAGTACGGGCTCAAACTGGCCGAGAAGAAGAGCTTGCGTATAGGCCTCAACGCGTGCAAGAATCCGCGATCCTTCCTTGATTCATTGATCAAGAAGGCCTATGCGTCAAAGGGAGAGACCCTGCGAGACGAGAGGGAAGGCCCCGCGATCTCCCCTGATCACAAGGAGGACTCATGAAGCGATTGGTATTAGTGAGCGCACTGCTCCTCACGGTGTTGCTCGGTGTTCAGGGGTGTATCTTCAATCCAGACAGGGACAGCGGCGAGCCGGAGGATCTTCTGAAAACACCTGAAGGTGTGGTAGAGCAGATCCAGCGGGCGTATCTGCGCAAGGACATCGATCTGTATCTCGAGGCCATGGTCGATACGGCTGTATGGCATTTTCGACCTTCTGATGTGGATGTGGCCTACCCAGCACCGACCTGGGGAAAGACGGAGGAGGAGTTCTATCATCGCAACATGTTCACCAGAGCCCATCATATCGAGCTAGCCCTGGTGGGTAACGTGGCGGACAAGGAAGCGGATGATCCCGAAACGTGGAGGCTTTTCCGGGAGTATGACCTCATCGTGTGGTTAACAGAAGAAACCATATGTGAGCCAGGGCCAGGCTATGGTTGGACGGAATTCGTGGTCCAGAAAGGTGAAGACGAGCGATTCAGGGTAGTGGACTGGTATGATCTGGAGAACCCACCATGAGGCGAGCGCCTAAGCAGGCAATCCTCATGACCATTATTCTGGGGAGCGCGTGCGCGTCTCACAAGGCTTCGGTCCATCAATACGCGACTGATCTCGATCTTGTACTCAGCGCAGTGGCTCAATGCGCCGATAGCGTTGGCGCCGCGTGTCACGATCTGGACGGCCCTTCGCCGTGGGCCATGGAAGTCCATGGTGTTCCTGATGACAAGAGCTGGATAGTGCAGGCATCCATGGAGCGAGCGCTGCTTGCCAGGGGACTCAGTCTCGATGAATACGCATCGGAGATGGATTCGCTCCATTGTCGCCTTCAGATACGTGTGCTGGATCTCGGCATGCGATACAAAGAGATAGATCGGCGAGGATTCTCCCGCGCCCCCTGGGTACAGAGGGAAGGAAGATGCTTGCTTGCGGTTCGTTGCATTGCTCCTGAAGGCTCCATTCTGTACAGCGGGAGATTGGATGGAGCGGCGGCTGCCTGGGCTCCCGGCCATATGGTTGCGGCGCTTGCTGATCCGTCCATTGCGCCCACGGGGCGCCCGGTTCCCACTTCATCGGGAATCGTGGGCGCTCTGGCGGTGGCCGGTGCTGCCGCCGGACTGCTGGCCCTCTTCTTCATCACGAGCGAATAGGGGTGGGTTTGATTCCCACAAATCCTTCCGTCTCGGGCCGGATGTTGCCCCGGCCTTGTTTCCTGATCTGTTTGATTTTCCTTCTTGTTGGGCTTGCAAGGAGCCAGCAAGCGGAGGATGCCGTTCCTCAGGAGCTGGGTTTTGCGCGACATCTGTATGCACAGGGCGAGTATGCGCTGGCGGTGGAGGAGTTCGAACGGATCCAAGAGGCATACCCCGCAAACCCCTGGTCTGAAGAAGTTTCTTTTCTTATGGCTGACTGCTATGTGCAGCTCAGGCAATGGAAGAGAGCCAAGACAGCCCTGCAGAAGTACTTGATCAGATACCCGGCCTCAACGTCGGCTCGAATCGCTCGGTATCGACTGGCCGCTGCAAGCTATGAGTCGGGTGAACTGACCGAGGCCCGCAAGCTCTATCTTCAGGTAGCCCGGGAGCGCGGCCCGGAGGCAGGCGAGGCGCTGTATTGGGCCGGCGAGGCAACTCTTTCAATAGGAGCCGTGGACAAAGCTGCCACGCTTTTCGAAGAGGCGGCAGAGCAGTTGGCTCCTGGCGAACTGCGAGCCTGGGCTTTGCGGAGGCAGGCGTATGCGTTGGAGCGTACGGGTTCCAACTCTGCGGCAGTAGCGGTACTGAGAAGGCTTATTTCAAGCAGGCAAACAACCCCTGAAGACTTCCTTTCTCTTTCACGACTCCTCATTGCGCTGGGGCGTCCGTCCGAAGCCACGGAGGTTTTGGGCCGGCTTAAGTCACGTTGGCCTGAGTGGATGGATTCTGCGCGCGCCCGGGAGGTGGAAGCGCGTGCCTTGTGGGACAGTGGCGACACGGAGCAGGCGATCGATCTATTGAGGAGGCTGCCCCAGGAGCATCCCCGGCTCTTGGGATGGATGCTGGTGGAAGCCGGCCACACTGGAGAGGCAGTTGACGTCCTTCTTCCTGCTATGTCCATGCTGGAAGGGAAGGAACGAGGAGAAGCGGCCGTGCTCTTGGCGGCTGCGCTCCGAGATGCAGGGCGACCTGCCCAGGCGGAGTCTCTGCTGGCCATCGAAACCGCGGGGATAACCGAGCCCCGATTTCTCGCGCAGGCCGTGCTGAGGCGCGGAGAGTTGCTTGCCGATCTTGGCAGATCAGAAGATGCCCAGGCGTGGCTTCGCAAAGGACTCAAGTTGCTCCCAGGGCGGAAGGATTCATGCACTGCATGGGCTCTGTTGGCGGACGTCGAAGTGAGCCAGGGTGCGTGGCTTGCTGCAAGAGATCTGTATATCGAGGCCCGGAAACTGGCAACGGACTCCAAGTCGCTGGATCTGACATATCGGGCTGCCCTTGCCGCATTCAAGGCGGAAGAGTGGAGCAATGCCCAAGCGCTTGCCGAGTCGGTTGCAGCTTGGTCAGAAGAGAGCCTTGGCTCCCGCGCGGCCTATTGGGCCGGCGAGGCGGCCTCCAAACAGGGCGAATACGAAGTCGCTGCGGCGTGGTACAGGCGCGCCATGGAGGGATTCAGCCAAGGAGAGGATCGCGCTCTCGCCGCATACGGTCTCGGCTGGGCGCTTCTCTCTCTCGGGGAGTTAAAAGAAGCGTCCGAAACCTTCGACCAAGTGGCTGTGGGGGCGCCCAGTTCAGCTCTCTCGGCCAGAGCGTTCCTCCGAAAGGGCGATTTATTCCTCATTCAAGGCAAGTATGACGAAGCAATCTCCGAATATGCCAAGGCCGCCAAGACAATTGGTGATCCGTCCGTGGGGGATGAAGCCGGCCTGAAGCTTGGCCGTGCCATGGCCCTTGCAGGCGATACCGGGGGAGCGTTGACGCATTTCGAGCAATTGTACCGGGCATCTCCATCCGGAGATCGCGCGGATGATGCGCTGTTTGCCATGGCCGAGGTGCTTTTTGGAGCAGGGCGCTTTCAGGAAGCCCACGCCACATATCAACGAGTTCTTGATCTCAAGCGAGACAGAGTCTTGAGGGACGATGCGCTGTATCGAATCGGAGACTGCCTGTACAACCAGGGAGCATACCGTGATGCACTGGCAACGTATCTCCGCGTGGTGCGCATCTATCCGGAGTCAGACCTGTGGGCTCAGGCAGTTCAGGGCGCGCTATGGGCGGCTCTCCAGGCCGATGATGCCGATCGTGCGATTGTTTTGGCTGACAGCCTTTCCGGTCGTGCCTCCAGTGATCCCGCCAGGCGTGTGCTTGCCACCGCCAAGGCGGAGCTTCTTTTCGGGTTGGAGCGCTTTGCAGAAGCGTGGGAGCTGTTCTCGAAGCTATCGGATGAACCTGAGACTGCCATGCGCGCTGCATGGTGCCAAGAACGAATGGGCAAGACGTCTCAGGCGGCACGGGCATTCATGGATGTGGCAAAGAAATGGCCGGATGCCGCCATGGCGTCCGAGGCTCTCTACCAAGCCTCAACCCTGGCCCGAAAGTTGGGACGATTGAGGGAGAGCGTGACGCTCCTCGAGAGGCTTCTTTCCGACTACCCGGGCAGTGATGTGGCTTCCGCCGCACGGTACGATCTCGGCTCAACGCTCTATGAAGCAGGACGAAAGGATTTGGCGCAAGCCTCCTGGGTTGACCTTGTGGGGAGATCTCGCGGGGAGTGGGAGCGGAAAGCCAGGCTTCGGCTTGGCGAACTACAGATGGAAGCAGGCTTGGTCGATAGCGCCTTGGCGTGGATTCGGCCGCTGCTCACCGATGCGGAGGGAGAGCAGGGCGCCCAGGCGCATTGGATTGCTGCCGAGGCCGAACTCCAACGGGGGAATACCCCGGAAGCGAGGAGACTTTTCTTAAGGCTTTCCTACCTCTTTCCTGAATCATCCTTCGCGTCCATGGCACGTGACCGAGCTCTATCGCTTGTGAAAGAAAAGGAAGAGGCTGCGCGTTGACGATAGGAGCCGCGGGGCTAATGCTCATGCTCTTGCTTGCTGCAGACAAGGCGCGCCTCGAGCTTCCACAACTCGTGGTCACGGGAAGATACGAGGCCCAATCGCCTACACGGGCATACTGGCCATCGCCAGAGCTCACCTCGGGTGTCTGGCTCACCGGATCCGGCATGCCGATGCCACAGTCAGAACAAGAGGAGGAAAAAAGGGGGGGATATGTCCCGTCGCGTTCCCTCCCTCCGGCGGGTTTTTCGTTCACTGTAGCCTACGGTCCGAGACGGAGCGGCTGGCTTGTTGCCGGCATTGGTGAGCCGGGTGGTGGTGTCGCAGTCTGGGGGTGGAGCTCACACGGAGAAAAGGTCGATCGGGCCGGCGCCCGAGCCACTGCCTTTGCAGGGGGGAGTTGGGGACGGATCACGGTATGCGGACAGCGTCGGGAAGACAGGTTTGACGGGCAGGATCTCGCCCCGGGGTGGACGCAGGGAATGGCCATGTTGGCATTGCCGCTCGGTGGTCACCGGATGCGCCTTTCCGCGTATGCGAGCTCAGCCGAGAATGATGATATTCATGCAAAGGCGGAGTATGGGGGCATCAAGATCCCCTCCGGAGGTGAGCTTTTTTTTCTAGGGAGTGACCGGCAGGCGGGGGGCGCGGTGCGGTGGCAGAGCGCGAATGAACGGCTCGAAACAGAGGTTGGTTCTTCATGGATGAAGGCCCAAGGGAAGGATTGGACGTGGTTTGTGGGAAAGGGATCCTTGCAGCTGATCTCGCAACCTCACTTGGGCGTACGCCTTTCGGGCCAGAGGAGCCTCTCGCTTCTCACGCGTTCCCACCTGAGGGCGCTTTTTCCCCTACTCGAACCTGAGCAAGACGCCGAAATCCGGGCCGTGGCCTGGCAACTGAACGTCGAAGGCTCAGCGCGCCTTGCATCCGATGTGGTGGTCACATGCCGGGTCGGAGGCCGGAGGCTTGCGTCGGCGCCCGCGTGGCGGCAATGCGCCGATTCTTTGCACTGGGAAGCCATGCCTCTCTCAGGACAAGGCCCCATCGGCAGTCTGGAGGCACAATGGGCATGGTCGCACGACCTCGAGCTCTCCGGGGGGATCATGGTGGATCGTCTTGAGGTAACTGAAACGGAAGGTCTCGTGGGGAAGCCATGGCCCGTGCGACCACGCACCAGATGGTGGGTCGGGGCCAGGATGGTCGGCCGGCCTCGCGTACATTGTCGTGTCCATGGCCGGGGTGGCATGGAAACAGTTGATGGCCATGATATCGCCTCAACGACTACCGTTTCTTGGCAAGTCGCATATCCCCTTTCCAGGGGGTGGCAGGCGTGGATGTTAGGCTCCCTGGGAGATGGGTGGGAACTCTCTCCGGTTCCCAATAGAATGGTATCTGTGGGGCTCGGGTGGAGTCTCAAGGGAGTGTTCGGGTAGGAATCTGGAATCTGCAATCTATGATCTGGCAATCTGGGGGAATGGGGGAATAGGGAAGAAGAGAGCGTTCGGCGTTCAGCGTTCAGATGATGGAGTAGGGACCGCAGATGATGGAGTAGGGACCGCAGATGATGGAGTAGGGACCGCAGAGGAAGAGAGCGTTCAGTGTTGGGATGATGGAGCAAGGAGAGATTCTTCGCTCCCTGCAGTCACTCAGAATGACAGGGGTAGTGTCTAGGTGGGTGCGTAAAT
>JAUXFG010000041.1 GCA_030620115.1 Candidatus Fermentibacterota bacterium | reverse complement strand
CGTGAACACGGCCACCACGGGCATCACCCATGGGGTCTATGGCCAGAGCGTCTCCGCATCCGGCAGAGGCGTCTACGGCGAGGCTTCGGCTACTGCGGGCAACACCTATGGGGTAAGGGGTGAGAGCCACTCCACATCCGGCAGTGGCGTGTACGGCTACGTCTCCGCCACCTCCGGGACGAACTACGGGGTGTATGGGAAAACGGATTCTCCCTCGGGTTATGCCGGGTACTTTGATGGAGATGCGAAAGTCACCGGCGACCTCACGGTTGGCGGCGCCCTCACTGCTCCGGGAATGGGTGACATATCGGCGGTGAATGCGGGCACTGGTCTGTATGGAGGCGGCGCGTCCGGCGATGTCACACTGAATGTCGACGTTCCGCTCTCCCTTACGGCTATCAGTGGGAATCGCGGCATCATAGAGGGTTCCAATGCCTCCACGTCCGGTAGGGGCGTGTACGGCGAGGCCACGGCTAACACGGGCACCACCTACGGGGGTAGATTCGAGAGCGTCTCCACGTCCGGTAGGGGCGTGTACGGCTACGCCCTGGCCACCACTGGGACGAACTTCGGGGTCTACGCCGAGAGCAACTCCACCAATGGCCGTGCCGTCTACGGCCATGCAATTGCCACCACTGGCGAATGCTTTGGCGGAAGGTTTGAGAACGGCTCCAGCTCCGGACGAGGCGTGTTCGGCCACGCCTACTCCGGGACAGGCACGACCTATGGTGTCTATGGCCAGAGTAATTCGGCGGCCGGCTACGGCGTCTACTACTCGGGCGGGCTGGCGGGGACCGGTACCAAGAGCTGCGTGGTGAAGACGTCGCAGGGACCGACTCTGATGTACTGCCAAGAGAGCACGGAGAACTGGTTCGAGGATTTCGGGGAGGGGCAGCTCGTGAATGGGAAAGCCCACATTGAGCTGGACCCGTTGTTTCTGGAGACGGTGACCATCAACCAGCAGAATCCCCTGAAAGTGTTCGTCCAGCTGGAGAATGAGGAAAGCACCGGGCTCAAGGTCAGGCGGGGTCTGACAGGCTTCGAGGTGGAGAACGGAACCAACGATTCTAGCTTCTGGTATCGGGTTGTCGCGAAGCGCAAGGGCTTTGAACAGAGACGTCTCGACTACTGCAAAGCAGCGGAAACCGACTCCTTCCTCTATCCTGAATTACGTGAAAAAGAGCTGCGCGAGCGCGAGGAGGAACGCGTCCGGATGGAAGATGAGCGCGCCAGGCTAGAGGAGGAGCGCGGACGAGCCGAGGAGGAACGGCTTCGGTTGCACCGGGAATCGCCGAGCAACCAGGCCGAGTAGGGATCCTGAGATTCTTGGGGGCGAGCCAACCGGCTCGCCCTTTTGTTCTATCCGGGTCCCGGAATTCCCATCCTCGCCCCTGAACCTCACGCATAACCCGGACTTCTCACCGGCTTCGCTTGGAAAGCCGGTGAGAAGTCCGGGTTAACGTTGGATAGCCAACCGATCTCATCCTCAGATTTTAGATTCGAGATTGCAGATTCTAGATTCTTCACCCATTCCAGCATTCACGCAATCCAGCAATCCAGCAATTCCCCTATGTTTCTTGTCTCCTTAGCGCCACCACGGGATCCACGCGCGAAGCCTTCACTGCGGGGCCAAGGCCTGCCACGACACTGGCAGTGATTGCCAAGACACATGAGATGAGCATGAGGAATGGAGAGATGGCCAGCGGTGACGACGGCAGTCTGGCCAATGCGGGAAGGACACGGACGAGGAGACTATCCGCAATAAGAAGAAGCACCGCGGCGGGGATAAGGCCGGCAATGGCGCCTGAGACCCCGATCCATACCGCACGGAGAAGGTAGATGCGGGTCACATCTTTCCTGGAGGCTCCCAGGGCTCTGTAGAGACCGATACGTTGTGCCTGAAACGTTACTTCAAGGCCCAATGTATTCGCAGTTCCCATGCCGGCAAGCAGGAGCAGAAGCCCCATCAGTACCGCCGTGGCGAAGGAGAGGTAGCGGGAAACCAGCGCGACCTTCTCTGCCATCTCACCAGGGCTTCTTGCCTGGAGCCCCAGAGCTTCGATTTCTTTCCTGACAGTGGCCACCTGTTCGCTGGATTCAACCACTACATGCAGGCTCGAAAACTTCGGTGACTCGGCTCCATCATAGTACCATTCATGCCATTCCTTGGCATAGGTCTCGGGAACCGTGACTCCGGTGACGGAAACAAGATCGGATAACCCCACGATCTTGCAGCGGACCCATTTTGTCTTCCCCCCTGGGGGAGAAGGAAAGAAGCTCGATGTGCCTAGAAATAGGTTGAAGTGTCTGCCCAAAAGTGCTTTGGGTGAAAGGCCTGGGAGGTTCTGCGCTCCCGCGAATCCGCTATTGTACAGATCAATGAGCTGGAGGCTGAGCACTGCGGGAATAGGTTCTCCTGTTTTTGCGCGCGAGAAACCGCTTGGCCGCTGCTCAGGGGGGAAAAACTCCAGTGGCACACCATAGGTGGCGCAGTCCGTGGAGAATGGGGTGCCGATGAGATTCCCCGTGAGACTGGTAGGCATGGTGAGCACCATCTCGGGCCATACGGCTGCCACGCCGTCTATGTTTCGAAGGGAATCAATGGCTGAGCTCTCCATGGAGACCGTGGACGATCCCAGCCTGAGAAAGAGGAGATCAACCTGCTTGGGACCGACCACCAGGCGGGTAATGGGGAGGGTGGAAAGTAACCCACCAACGCCGACGCGCCTTACGCCGATCACCAGGCTGAGGAGGAGCAGTGAAGCACCGGATGCCATGGCAACGGAGAGCAGGGGAGAGATGGTGGCGGTTCGCGTGAAGGAGAAACTCTTGCGCGCCAATGCCCAGACATTCTGAAATATCATGCTTCTGGTGTGTCCGGCGTGCCAATCCTGCCCTGGCGAAGAACAAGTGTTTTGTCCACCAGGCCCAGACATCGTTGATCATGGGTGGCTATGAGCAGGGTTCCGTTCTCCCGCCGGACCTCGTCGATGAGAAGCCGAAGAACTTTCAGAGCTGCCACATCGTCTAGATTCCCGGTGGGCTCGTCCGCCAGCACGAGTTCGGGACCTTGAAGAAGCGCCCGCGCAATGGCTACTCGTTGCCGTTGGCCCTCTGAAAGCTCGATGGCCGCCACATCCCGCCAACCCTCAAGCCCGGCTCTTTCACGGAGCGTGGCGGCCCTCTCGCGCATGTCGTATGCCGGACGCGCGCCGAAGTACGCAGGCAGCAGGACATTCTCCAGTGCTGATTCCCGGGGCAGCAAATGAAAGCTCTGGAAAACCACGCCGATTCTTTGCGCGCGAAGACGCGAGACGTTCATGTCGGGAGCGCTGGAAACCTCCACCCCCAAGGTATCGATGATTCCCTCGTCCGGCGTCAGGAGCCCGGTGGCAAGATTGATTACCGTGGTTTTTCCCTCACCTGAAGGTCCTACCAATGCGACGATCTCACCTCGACTGAGGGAGAACGACACATCATGGAGTACTCTCCGGCGCCGGGATGCATGCCCCACAGAGAACGTTACATGGCTGAAGGAGAGAATCACCAGGCGTCTATGCTCTGATCACGTTAGGGGCATCCGGACACACGTGACGCGTATCAATGACAAGGCGGGCCTTGTTCGGAAGCTGCTCGAAGTCGATGCGAGAATGATCCGTGCTCACGATGACCGCATCGTATGCCGGAAGCTCTGACAACTCAACACTCTGTTTGCCTGCCAGCGCGCCATGTTTCCTCGTAGCTGGTATGGATGGAATGAATGGGTCATGATAGTCGACATGGGCGCCCCTCTTCTGGAACAGCTCCCATAGCTTTAACGAGGGACTCTCGCGGATGTCATCGATATCCTTCTTGTAAGCAAGACCGACGAGGAGCAGACGCGCCCCATGGGTCGTGCTGCCCTGCTGGTCCAAAGCCTCCATAGTCTTCCTCACCACATAGTAGGGCATGGAGGTGTTGATCTCGCCAGAGAGCTCAATGAAGCGCGCCGGTGCATCATACTCCTTCGCCTTCCATGAAAGGTAGAATGGGTCTATGGGTATGCAGTGACCACCAAGGCCGGGACCCGGGTAGAATGCCATGTAGCCGAATGGTTTGGTCTTTGCCGCCTCGATGACCTCCCACACGTCGATACCCATGGCGTCGAATATCATCTTCATCTCATTGACTAAGGCAATATTGACGCTCCGGAAGATATTTTCCATGAGCTTCGTTGCCTCAGCAGTCTGTGTGCTCGAAACAGGAACAACCTTCTCCACGACCGCTCCGTATAGTGCACAGCCTGCAGCCAGTGCTTCCGGACTATGCCCACCTACGACTTTGGGAATAGTCCTGGTTGTGTACTCCTTATTGTTTGGATCCTCACGCTCGGGTGAGAAGCAGACCAGGAAGTCGGTGCCTACGCAGAGACCGGAGCCTGCCTCAAGGAGCGGAATAAGAAGCTCGTCGGTAGTTCCCGGGTACGTAGTTGATTCCAGCGAGACCAGGGCGCCTCGCTTCAAGAATGGTGCGACTGCCACAGCCGTGTCCCTAAGATAGGACAGATCAGGTTGCTTGTGCCGGTCGAGAGGCGTAGGCACACAAATTATCACCGCATCACACTCACCAATCCGGGAGAAATCGGTGCTGGCGGATAAACGCCCAGCCGATACCGCATTGCTCACCTCTGCTGAGGCAATGTGCCGTATGTACGATTCCCCGGATGTGAGGGCGCTTATTTTCTCGGGGTCGATGTCCAATCCCACCACGGAGAAGTTACGTTCACAGAACGCAAGGGCCAGGGGAAGCCCCACATACCCAAGACCAACAATGCCAACCACGGCGTCGTGATTGTTCACCTTCTCCACAAAATTTGTTTTTCCGGTATCCACCAACGACCTCCGGTAGCGAGAATATCTTCCAGCTGTCAAGAATCCCGTTACAGAAGCAGCCCGGCCACGGTTGCGGTCATGTTGGCCGCGAGGAATCCGGCGAACATTGCCTTCACCCCCAATCGAGCCAAGTCGTGTCTTCTGTCGGGAGCGATTCCACCGATGCCTCCGATCTGGATGGCGATTGATCCGAAGTTCGCAAAGCCGCAGAGTGCATATGTCGCGATCACCACGCCGCGGTATGTCATATCAATAGTGCCTGATGCCAGGATGTCTCCCAGATGGAGATACGCGATGAATTCAGTCAGGATGATTTTCTCACCAAGCAACATGGCCACTGTTCTGCAATCCGAGAGAGGCGTTCCCATGATCCACGCGATGGGCCAGAAGATGATGGAAAGAATCAGTTGCAGGGAGAGATTCTCGATGCCGAACCACGCGCCTATTGCTCCGAGGCCATAATTGAAGGCTGCCAACAATGCCACGAATGCCAGGAGCATGGCAGCAACGTTCAGCGCCAACTTGAGCCCATCGCCGGCCCCCCTTGCTGCGGCATCTATGACGTTCACGTCGGTCTTCTCTATGGTCAACGACACAGTTCCAGTGGTTTGCGACCTCTCACGTTCAGGAATCATCACCTTTGCCATGACCAAAGCGGCCGGGGCGCTCATGACGCTGGCGGCGATGAGATGGCCCGCAATATCCGGGAAGCTTCCCGCCAGCATGCCCACATAGGCAGCCATTACCCCACCGGCCACCGTGGCAAATCCTCCGGTCATGACTGCCATGAGCTCGCTCTTTGTCATGGTGGGTACGTAGGGGCGTATCACTAACGGCGCCTCGGTTTGCCCCACGAAGATGTTCGCAGCCGCGGAGAGTGATTCCGCTCCCGACGTCTTCATGGTCTTTTGCATGATTGTGGCCATCAATTTGACGAAGAACTGCATGATTCCTAAGTGGTAGAGGATGCACATGAATGACGAAAAGAAGATAATGGTGGGCAACACGTTGAATGCGAAATAGGCGCCCGTATTCGCCCAGCCGGTTTGGGCAGCGGGGAGAATCGGGCCAGCAAACGGATCACCCAGCGGCGTTCCTACAGGGACGTTGTTCTTGACGAGATTCCCAAAGATGAATCGTGCACCCTCCTCCGTGAAGCCCAGGAATGTGACCACCGCCGTATTCATGGTCGAGAAGAAAGCCCTTCCTGGAGCCGTCTTGAGAACGATGATGCCAAATATGAGCTGTAGACCTATGCCCCAGCCGATGGTGCGCCAGTAGAGATTCTTTCGTGACTCAGAGAAGAGCCAACCTATTGCAACCATTGCTCCCAGTCCCAGGAGGCTTATGATCCGCTGGTACCAGACGATGCCGCCAGTCTCCCTCTTGAGTGTTGCCATTCTCTGCTGTATGGCTTCAGACTTCGACAGGGTCGAGGAAGGAGGCTCAGCCAGCTCCATCTCCTCCTCGCTCACTTCCCCGATGGAAAGCTCGGAAGCATGCCCGTCAATGGCCTGCGCTTGCACAGAGCCACACATGGCCAAGAAGAGTAGTACCAACAGGAGCGAGGGGAACGGATGTAAGCAAGGTTTTTGCATCATGGCCTCCGTAGATGCGTGGAAACGTGGGACCGGCGGAAGCCATGCTCGATGTCCAGGTATTGCATGGAGTACGATAGACCACGTTCAAGGCAAAAAGGGATCATCTTTGCGAATGAGGCCCAATATCCCCCAATGCGGTCCACGGTGTCAAGCCAGGCCTCTGCTCAAGAACGTGGAGGTCGATCACGATACACAAGAGAACGCAGTCTCTCGAGATTCGTCTTATCCATGCTTCCGTCGTCACTCTTTGGGGTCTCCAAGATCATGGGGACGGCATGAAGGCGGGGATCGTTGATTATGGCTTTGAAGCCTTCCAGCCCGATTCTTCCCTCGCCGATATGTGTATGGCGATCTACATGGCTGCCCAGATCGGCTTTGGAATCATTCAAGTGAAGCACGGTGAGCGATGATAGTCCTGTCACCTTGTCTATGAGCTGTGCCGTGTTTTCCCAGGCCTCGGCGGTTCTGATATCGTACCCTGCAACGAAGATATGGCAGGTATCCACGCAGATACTCAGTCGGTCCCTGAGGCGACACGAGTCGATAATATCCCGAAGATGCTCGAGACGCGCCCCGATGAATCCCCCCGCGCCTGCCGTGGTCTCCAATGCGATGCCCACGGGGAGCTTGGCCGTGCGACGGAGCACTTCCTCCAATGAGCGGGCGCATTGTGAAACACCAGCTGCTTCACCTTTGCCACCATGGGAGCCCGGATGGAGCACTACCCACCGGATTCCCAGCAGGGCTGCGAACTCGAGCTCGGAAACCATTGCATGGATGGAACGCTGCCGGATCCTCCTGTCAGGCGAGGCGAGATTGGCCAGGTACAAGGCGTGGAGTATGATGGGAGAGAGCCCTTTGGCCTTTGCCGTTGCCTGGAACGTCTCTGCAAGCTGGTGATCCGGCATGGTTCGCCGCCATACTCTCGGCGATGCCGAAAATATGGCCATGCACTGGCAGCCTGCTTCAACGCTTCTCTTGATGGAAGCGAGCAGGCCGCCGGCAATGGACATGTGCGCGCCAAATCTGGGCGTATCATAGCTCTCCGAAGAAGCTCGTGGCATGGACAGAGACACCTCGATGAAGGGTTCAGTGTTCAGGGTTCAGTCCGGCCTCTGACGGCACCGCGCCATCAGATTTTTCGGGGTTGAGAGTACAGCGGATATGAGATGTACTCTCAAACAAGAGGTTCGGGGTTCAAGGATTGTCGGTCAACTCAAAAAACCTGAACCGTACCACCATTCAAGCTCTCATCAAATATCTAATGGCCTTGCGAACACGGTCAACCACCGAAAGACAAACCCCTCCGTGGCTACGACGCCACAGGATGGAGTTCTGGAGTGGGAACTCCCGGAGAGAGGAGATATCAGAATCTTCATCCTTTTCATCCTCTCCCCTCCCCGAGATTCTTCGGTCGCTCTGCTCCCTCAGAATGACACACAGTACCACATCCGTCTGCGCCCTACCACTGTCATTCTGAGCGACTGCAAGGAGCGAAGAATCTCTCTTCATCCCAACGTCTTGTCATTCCAAAACCACAATCGCGGAGCGGCCCGATCGCGCTGCATGCTTGACATGAAGGTGACCTCTCCCACATCGTTGGGTTTCGGCCATGCCCATTTGCGCTCAGAACTCCCGGAGCCATTTTCGCATGCCGCTTGGCAGGTATGAATATGCGTAGCTTTTACTCTTTTTTCCCATACATAATATCAGGATCGCCTGCCGCCTTGGGGGTAATTCGGTGGCGTTTGGCGAGCAAAGGAATGAAGCTATTCATCCTTCTCTTTTTCCTGGCTTTTTTGACCGACTCATCATGCCTCCTCTGCATACGCCATCACAGGCCCAACCTATGGCTGATGCATCTCTACACATTGGTGGAATACTGTCTCATTGTGATGGCGTTCTCCATGTGGGAGGAGACCATGCGGAAAAGGAATCTCCTATGGGGTTCGATACCGGCATTCTGCATTGTGTGGTTTCTTGCGAAGTTGAGCATCGAGGACTTCCATCTTTTCGATGCATTCACCTCTACGCTGGGATCCTTGATCTTCGTGTTGCTGGCGGTTCGCATGCTTCTCAGGCTCAGCGGAGAAGAGAGACTGCTTCATAAAGATGAACGTTTTTGGGTTTCAGTGGCTATCTTGATCTACTGTTCAGGCGGCATCCTTTCCTACGCCGCCGCGAATCAGATGGCTGATAACCCTTCGCTTTTCCTCACGGCGACTCACCTCCGTTGGTTCTCGATATCCGTTGCCTACCTATGTTACGGAGCAGCCCTACTGTGTCGCACATCTTGTGACGATCCTTGAAGCCGTTTCGGTTGCAGGTGTCAGCTGTCAGTGTTCAGGTTTCAGGAAAGGTTTGTCTGATCAACTCGGTGGCCTGTTGCTACTGAACGATGCCGTGACGTGGAAAGAAGCTCCCCTCCTGAACCCTGAACGGGGAACACTGAAACCCGTGAACGGCTACCGCGTTTGCAGATTGTCGACTCGTGTGCCAACTTCTTGTCCGTATCTGGCGTGTCTGGATATACGAGATGGCGCGGTCCTGCGTCTGAAGGATTGTGTGTAACCCGGACTTCTCACCGGCTGCAGCAGCCGAAAGCTGGTGATAAGTACGGGTTAAGGGGACGACACGATGCCTGATAGTGGTGTGCAGCTTTTATGGGCCTTGATGGCCGGTACCACGGCTCTTCTGGTCTTCGCCGTGGGGCTGGTCTTGAGCATGGTCTTGGGCCAGAGACGCTATCTCTTTGCGGAAAGACGGCGGCTTGAAGAGTTGCAGCACGCTGAGCATAGATATATGGAGCTCTTCAACAATGTTTCCGATATAGTCTACGTCCACTCGCTTGATGGCACGATTCTGGAAATCAATGAAGCGGCGAAACGATGTGTGGGGATTCCGTCGGACGAGATCGTTGACAAAAAGCTAAATAACCTGCTCCTACCACGTTCTGGTCGGAGGATTGACCGCTACCTTCGGGAGATTCAGCAAGAAGGAAGCATGCGGGGGGTCATTGGGTTCCGGACTGCTGGTGGCCGGAAGGTGGTCCTCGAGTTCGAAAGCTCTCTGGTGAAGAGGAATGGGCAGGCAGTGAGCGTCCGAGGTATATGCCGGGATATCACGGATAGAAGGGCGGCCGAGCAGGCCTTTGCCGCAGAAAAGGAGCGGTTGCGTGTCACCCTTCGCTCCATTGATGATGGAGTCATCGCTGCGGATATGAGTGGAAGAGTAATGCTCATGAGCCGGTCAGCTGAGACCATCACGGGAGTACGTGTTGAGCAAGCCGTGGGGAAGCATCTTGAAGAGATCTTGCCTTTGCGCGAGATCACGAGAGGAACACCTATCACCGAGTTCGTCGACAGCGTCGTTACAGGAGAGGCTGTTTTTGGCAATAATGGTGCAGCCATTTTTCTCGGAGGCGATGGCAAGGAGCGGTTGATAGCGGGAACCGGATCGTTGATCACTGACGGAGCGAGGCGGCACATCGGCATCGTGGTGGCGTTTCGAGATATCACTGAGAAGAAAAGGATGGAGGAGGAACTGACCTCATCCGCCAGAATGGAATCCGTCGGTCTCCTTGCCGGTGGGCTCGCCCATGACTTCAACAACATCCTGGCCAGCGTCTTGGGAAGTCTCTCTGTGGCAAAAGAACTGGCGGAACCGGAGAGCGAGATACGAGAGCTGCTCGACGAGGCGATACAGGGGGTGTTTGGGGCCAGGGGACTCACTCGGCAATTGCTGACTCTCTCCGCCGGCGAGCCGCCCGTTCTCAGAACAGCTTCCATGGCAGAAGTCATCACCGAGAGCGCCTGCCTTTCCCTCCGGGGTTCCAACGTCAGATGTGAGCTGCATTTGCCGGAAGAACTATGGCCTGTGGACGCCGATGTTGCGCAGATGAATCAGGTTTTCACCAATCTTTTCATCAATGCGGATCAGGCAATGCCTATGGGGGGCACGATCAGGATTGTTGGCAAGAATGAAGAGATCCATGAATCGACAGTGGGCCCCTTGCCCGCCGGCAGATATATCCATATTGGCATCATCGATGAGGGAGTCGGCATCCCTGAAGAGCATATTGGACGCATTTTTGAGCCCTTCTATACCACCAAGGATAAAGGAACGGGGCTTGGTCTCGCATCAGTCCTTTCCGTGGTCACGGGCCACGGGGGACGTGTGGAAGTACATTCCACAACCGGGAAAGGGACGAGTTTCGATCTCTACCTGCCTGCTTCCGACGGAGAAGTCAAAAGAGAGCGCCCTGTTGAGCCCGTAGGCACAGGAGGAGAGGGCAGGATATTGGTGATCGATGACGACCAGGGGGTCAGGCGAGCGACACAGAAGATGCTGAAGGTCATGGGATATGCCACCACTGTGACAGACAACGAGACCGCCGGTGTTGCCCTCTATATCGATGCACTCCAACGCGGCGAGCCATTTGACATCGTGCTCATGGATCTCACTATTCCTGGTGGATCGGGGGGGATCCAGGGAGTCCGCAGTCTGCTGGAATTCGACCCCGATGTACGGGTCGTTGCGGTGAGTGGATACTTCGATGGCGGCGACCCCAAGAACCTGCGATGTGATGGATTCAAGGCTTTTCTTCCCAAGCCATTCAGCATTCAGGAGTTACGAAGCGTTCTGGGAGCTATTGATCAGCCGGCGTCGTAGCCGGGGTCTTGGGTCTCTTCTCTTCCTCTGCCGGTGGATAATCAAGGAGGGCTCTGATATCTACGAGTTCCTGGGATATCTCCCTGAGGACATCAATAGACGATGGCGGGTCGAAGGAGATTTCGGTTTGAGACCCTGATGTCTTCGGGCGGAGCATTTTCTTGAGCTTCCTGTCAGCACCTTCTATGGTATATCCCTCATCATAGACCAGATACTTGATGAGCCGAAGGATTCTGATATCCTTCTCTTTGTAGGCGCGTTTTCCCGATCGATTTTTGCTGGGCTTCAGCAGGCGAAACTCACTCTCCCAATACCTGAGCACGTGGGCCTCGAGTCCAAGAAGCTCGCATACTTCTCCTATCGAATAGAAGAGCTTATTGGTTGAGCGATCACGAGTGCGCATGAGAAACCCCACGCGGTTGAGCACAATGAGGACGATAGGTTACCATACCAATTGCATGAGAATGTGCTCGAAGTCAAGGCTCATTCGGCGTGGCAAGCAAACGGATTGGTATCCCATCTTCAGTCTTGGGGTCGCGCATCATGAGCTTGATCATGGCCCGATCAGGGGGAAAGCCGTCGAAGAGTATACCATGGACCTGAGCGGTGATGGGCATGATCACCTCATGTTTTTTTGCCAACGCAACCGCCGCCTGAGTGGTTCTGACTCCCTCGGCAACCATGGTCATTCCTTCAAGGATTTCCTCCAATGGACGTCCCTTGCCCAATTCCTCACCAACGTATCGGTTTCTGCTGTGCCGACTGACACAGGTAGTAATCAGATCCCCCATGCCCGTGAGCCCGGCGAATGTCTTGACTTTGGCGCCCATGACAGCACCAAGTCGGCCTATTTCGACCATGCCCCTGGTAAGCAGCGCGCCTTTTGTATTATCCCCATACCCGAGGCCATCAGAGATTCCTGCAGCGATGGCAATCACGTTCTTCAAAGCCCCCCCCAGTTCAACGCCGACTATGTCTTCCGATATATAGACCCTGAAACGCTCCCTTGCGAGAAACGCCTGCGCATGGCTGGCTACGGATAGATTGGGACTCGCCACCACGATGGCGGTGGGGATTCCGCGGGAAACCTCTTCTGCATGGCTCGGCCCAGACAGTGCTGCTATCCGGGAGCGCCACGCGGAGGGAAGCACCTGATCGAGAACCTCGCTCATCCTCAGAAGCGTGTCGATCTCAATACCCTTGGCAGCGCAGATCACGGTGGATCCCTCACCAGGTTGCTCGGGGAGATGTATTCTCTTCATCACCGGCCTGACCGCATGCGAGGGAACCACGATCAAGAGATGCAAAGGATCACCTTCCGTAACCGGATCGCGAAGGATGGAAACCCGGCGGTCCAATTTGACGCCAGGCAAGACATCCGGATTTTCGCGTCTGGCGGTGAGAAGATCGAACTCCCGGTCCGTGGGCGGCCATATGGACACGGGCAAGGGACCAGTAGACAGCAAATTTGCCAGGGCGAGCCCCCAGCTGCCTGAACCCAAAATCACGACGTGAGCGCTCAATTCAAACTCCTTGCTTGCCGCACATACATGTCGAACCCAACACCCTGGAGGCCCAACTCGTCCCGAATGCTATTCCGGAGATAGCGGGCATAACCCTCGGAAACCGAGTTGGGGTTGTTGGTATAGATCACGAATTTCGGAAAACGAGCCTCCTGCTGCGCGATCCTATAGATCCGGACTTCCCGTCCCTTGTAGGATGGTGGGGAATTCTTGGCCAGAATCTTTGCCAGTACTGCGGCGAGCCGAACGGGTGCAAAGATCTCGACTCGTTTCGTCGCCAGCTCCACCATCCTTTCGGGGAGCCCAGAGACGCCCCTCCCCGTCTTGGCTGATATGAAGCGAGGTTCGATTCGTCCGAGAAATCCCAGACGCCTTCTCAGCATGGCAAGCCATCGCTCTCGCTCACCATCCCCGGTGACCGTATCCCATTTGTTGACCACCACGAGAACTGCTTTTGCGTTCTGAACAGCTTGATGCGCCAAGCGTATTTCCACTACCTCGAGTTCCGTATCTGCTGCATCGAGAACAAGTGTGGCGACATCGCATCGATTGAGGGCCTTGAGGGCCCGCAGGTACGAATAGTACCCAACGCCGATGTGATGATGGCTCTTGCGCCGGATTCCTGCAGTGTCGATGAGAAGAAACGATTTTCCCGAGAGCACCACAGGCATGTCGACTGCGTCTCGTGTGGTCCCCGGTGTGGCGTCGACCAGGGCACGGGCATCTCCTACGAGTTTGTTGAGGAGTGACGACTTCCCTACATTTGGCTTTCCAATGATGGCGATGGCAGGACCGGCGGCATGCCTCGTCTCGGGGATTGGTTCCGGGAGTTCGACGGAGATCCTGGCTTTGAGCTTTGAGAGATGCCGACGCCGAAGTGCGGAAATCATCTCTGGACGACCGAGGCCGAGCTTGACGTACAAGAGACCTATATCGTCATCCTTCTCACTATCGAGCTTGTTCGCGACGACGATGACGCGGGCTTTCTTCTTCTGTAGTAGCCGCGCGATATGCTCATCCTCCTCAGGAGGCGGAACGCGACCATCTACCACGAAGAGCACAAGATGAGCCTCATCACAAGCCAAGAGCGTTTGATCCCGGATACCAAGCTCTACGCCGCTTCTTGGATCCGTCAAGATGCCACCGGTATCCACCAGCATGGCTGTTCCCTTGTCAACGGGAAGTCTATGGAATACGCGATCACGCGTGACTCCGGGGTCGTCGTGAACAATGGCGATCTTCCTGCCGATGAGGGCATTAAAAAGCGTCGATTTCCCTACATTTGGTCTGCCAATGATTGCGATCATACGGATATGCATTGCGGCGAGTTCCTCGAGGATAGTGCCAGCTATGGAGGTGCACGAAAAAGGGCCATAGAGAGCAATGGCTTTGGAGCGGGAGACGGGAATCGAACCCGCGACTTACAGCTTGGGAAGCTGTCACTCTACCAACTGAGTTACTCCCGCTTTCAGCGAAAAAGCATCGGGCCAAGCAATTGTTTGGCATACGGCATGTCAACTCTGTGCACGGATTCTATCATTCAGGTTTCAGAGAAAGCAATCCTGATCAACTTGAAGTCCTAAGGGTTTGCGCAGGAATAATTGTAACCGTTCACAGGTTCAGGGTACTGGATTCCCCGATTCCTGAGCATAGCCTGTCATTGCGAGCGGAAGCGAAGCAATCTCCATCCCGCGATCTCTCAACGAGATTGCTTCGTCGCTGCATTCCTCGCAATAACAGGGGGCTCGGGGTCATCGCGAGCGAAAGCGTGGCGATCTCAGTTGCCGACATGAGATTGCTTCGTCGTTATCCTCCTCGCAATGACTGATGGTGAGGCCACGGTTCGGGAATCTCTCTACGGGATTCCTTATTCCTATTCTTGAGCCGTAGCGATAGGCCGAGACCGTAAAACGAGAGAATGAAACATCCCCATCATTTGACATCCCATCTTCGGCCCATCGATCGGCCTCGCCTCGATCGCGAATCCCGCGTACTGCGCGGGACTCGCAGCAGCTTATTCTTGCGCGAACCCTTCGAACGGGGATTCATCATTGAACATGGTTTCCTCATGGGATAGCAGAGACGAACTCCGATTCACCAACCCTTCCGGATCGCAACAATTCCTCACCAATGCCATTGACTGCGATGACGAGAAATGTCCAATCCATCTCGGGGTTTCCGATTCCGTTGTCAGTAAGCCACGTGGTAGTGGTCGGCGCCAGAACGGCAAGCCTGTTCTCGTACTGCGGAACAAGAGCAGGCACGAAGTAGGGGCTATTTGCCTCCCCATGCACCCAATAGGCTGCGGCCCCGTCGAAGGGTGACCATGACAGCTCGAGCCTGCCCGCCATTTGTGTAATTGACAGGCGCAAGGGAACAAAACTGCCGCCCGACAAACAGTAGAGCGTTGCATGAGAACCGTAGAGGCCCTGGGTTCCCGCGAGGATTTCTTCCAATCCGTCACCATCCAGATCCGGCATACTCGAAACTCCATAGAGTCGTCGTCCCGTGGAAAATGTATCGAAGACCAAACCATCCGTGCCCCGAAGCGCATAGACCTTGGTGTCGAATGAGCCTGCAATGGCATCAGGCAGACTGTCGCCATCAAGGTCCGCGATGGATGAAACAGTCCAGACATAGCCCCCATTGGCGGTCCCCGTGGGTGTAGACCAGAACACCGTCCCATTGGCCCCGTCAAGGCAGTAGATGGCGTTGGTTGAGGGACCAACGAGCACTTCAGGGAGGCCGTCGCCATTCATATCTCCCAGAAGGGCAAGCTTCATGACCGAGTGGCCCATGTTTCGCGACCACAAGAGATTTCCATCCTCGCCTGAGAGGCAGTAGACCCAATTATTCGATGATCCGGCCAGGACGTCTGGCTTGCCATCGCCATTGATGTCAGACGTGGCGATGACTGATCTGACGACACCACCTGTATGATAGCTCCAGATCTCACGCGGACCGCCCCAATCTGCAGCACCATGGAGGCAGAACACGCGATCGTCTTCGTAGTTGGTGCCGTTCCCTGCAATCACCTCACTGATTCCATCGCCATTGATGTCGCCAAGCACATCAACGCTCAGGAAGCCGTCGGGACTGGGAAAGGACCATACCACATCGGCGACCCCGGAGGAAGATCCATCCACGCAATAGAGCGTGCACGCGTCCTTGCCCACTGCGGCGAGCGCTTCGGGTATGCCATCATTGGTGATGTCTTGAAACGCAGTCACATCGTATACCCAGCCGGAGTTCGGTTCATCATACGTATCGAGGTACCATAGGAGAGCGCCGGTTGCGCCTGACCGGCAATAGAAGGTCCGCCCACCCCAAGCTGTGCCGTAGAGCACATCCGCCATCCCGTCACCATTTACATCGGATATCACTTCGACGCATTCCTGTCCGTAGCCTCCGCTCCCGGAGGCGCCTTGCTGCGAATCCACAGACCAGAGCATAGAGCCGGTTCCCTGGCTCCTGCCGTCGAAGCAGAGGAGATCGTCGTGTCCATACCCCGCATCGTAGATACACACCACTACCTCACAGAGACCATCAGCATTGATGTCCGGAAGAGATCTCGGGGAATTGATGTCTCCATTATCTTGAGGCGCGGTATAGCTCCAGAGAAGCTCGGCTCTGCTTTCCTGGGGGAGTGGCAGCGGGTCCGATGGTGTGGTCGCCCGGGCATTGCACAAGCCGAAATCGGCCTCGGTTGCGGACAAAGCCACTGGAAGTAGCAGGAGGGTTACGGAAATGCAGGCAATAGCTCTCATGTTGTCCTCCTCGTGCTCATGATTGATTCTAGCCCGAACTTCTCACCAACTTTCGGCTACAGCCGCCGATATGGCATCCCGCGTCCGACGCGGGACTTCGCTTCGAAAGCCGGTGAGAAGTCCGGGCTAAGGTGCGTAGGTTCAGCACAAAGATGAGGCCGGACGCTACGATGGGCAAGTCCGCGTTAAGTCTGAAGACTCGCACACCTGCACAACCTGACGCGTCGGAATATTAGCCAACCAGCACGTCGCCGGTAGGGTACTGATGGCGTGGTGCGGAGCGGGTTTTCATCCCAAGGGACAGAGCGATGGTGAGGGGGCCGACCCTCCCCGCGTACATGAGCACAATGATGATGAGCTTTCCTGACACGCTGAGATCGCCTGTGATGCCAGTAGAAAGGCCAACCGTGCCGAATGCCGAAGCGGCTTCGAAGATAAGAGAGAGGGTTGGCTTTGCCTCTACCACCAGGAGGAGGAAGATCCCAAGAGAGAGAGTCGCCATGGCGGTGAGCGCAATGGCAACCGCCTTCTGAAAGAGCCTCTCATCGACGCGGCGACCATGGAACTCGAGAGTGCCTCGTCTTGATACCATTGATCTGAGAGAAAGAAGCAGTACTGCCGCGGTGGTGGTCTTTATGCCCCCCGCGGTGGAGCCGGGACAGGCGCCGATAAACATGAACAAACAAGCGCCAAAAAGGAGGGCCGGCGAGAGGGCCTCAATAGGAATCGTGTTGAATCCCGCGGTACGCATGGTAACCGATTGGAAGAACGAGTGGAGTATCTTGGTTCCAAACGAATACTCCCGAAGAGAGCTGTCGAACTCGCCGTAGAACACCAGTATCGTGCCAAGTACAAGAAGGACTGCCGTGGCGAAAAGCGCCATTTTGGTATGGAGTGAGAGCCTGCTCCACCAGACTGAGGCAGACGTTTGGCGCTGGATCAGCTTCCACGACATGGGGTGCACCAATTCCCTCAATACGATGAAGCCGAGGCCGCCGATGATCACAAGCCCGGCTATGGTCAGTACGGAGGAAGCCGGCCAACGCGAGAGACTATCGTTGTAGAGTGAGAATCCGGCATTGCAGAAGGCTGATACTGCATGAAAGAGGGACAAGAAGGCTCCTCCCGCTCCCGAGGGCGATGCCGGCAAACCGGAGAGGCTGAGCGCGAGCCACCCCAGGGCTTCGGCGCCGAATGTCACAAAAAAGAGGAATCGTACCATATGATAGATCTCTGCTCTTCTCACGCCAGGGAAGATATCCAACAACGCCTGTCGCTGCCTGCCCATGGGCGCCGTACGAAAGAGCAGCAATACCGCCAGTGAGAGGGTCATGGTTCCGAGACCGCCAGCCTGGATCAGGGCAAGAATGACCCAATGCCCGAAGCCACTGAAGTAGGTTGGCGTGGGATGGACAATGAGCCCGGTGACGCAGGTGGCCGAAGTTGACGTGAACAGGGCATCCACCAGAGGAGGGGCCGAATGATGACGAACGGAGACCGGGAGGGAGAGGAGCAGAGTGCCGGCAAGAATACAGATGAGGAAAGAGAGGGGGACAAGCCTCGCGGCCCGGGTTTCCAGCTGTTGCACGAGCCATTCACGGATATTTTCCGCTGCCGGAGAAGAGGCCAGGTGAACGATCTGCCCACAGAGGACCAGGAGGCGCGCATCACCGGTATGCAACCACCGGAGAAAGGAGAGCACCGCGATAATCGCCCCGAATATGCCTGTTCTTGTTCTGAGCGTGCTTGTGGCGGTGATCAGGCGCAAGATGGATGCAGCGGCCAGAGAGATAATCGCCAAGATATCGAGGATACGCGTTGGCCAGATGAACTCCCGTGGGACATCCAGCACGAGACCGTGCTCCCATAGCCACGCAACAAATGTCCAGACAGTCAGTGCCAGGAGAATGCTTCTCGAAAGCCTTCGGACCGTAGGAAACGAACGCTCGCCGAATGGCCACTTCCGTGGCGGTTCGATTGGTCTGCTGATCATTGTGTTCCTTGAAACCTCTTCTATTGCAGGTGTCGGCTGTCAGTATTCAAGTATCAAAACCCTATTCCTCATCAATATGAGAAGTCCGGGATTTATTATTCTCTCGTCTTGCGGTCTCGACCTCGCGCAACGGCTCACGATGGGGATACAAAATCCCGTAGAGAGATCCCGGAACCGTGGCTCCACCCTCAGTCATTGCGAGGGGGCGAGCGACAAGCTCCCTCCGGGGCGTAGGCCCTACAGGCCGGAGGCAGGACAGAGCGCGCGACGAAGCAATCTCAGGCCCTCAACTGAGATCGCCGCGCTATCGCTCGCGATGACCAGCCCCTCCACCTGTCATTGCGAGGAGGGCAGCGACGAAGCAATCTTATCCGCACATCGAGATCGTTGCGCGGAGTTTATGCTGCCTATCCTGAAACATCCCAGAAATCCGGGCTAGAATTCCGCGCCAAGAGACCATATGGAATCCCAGACTCCTTTGCTGGAGACGAGATCCGTTTTCCGCGCGAGGTCGTACTTGAGTACGAAGATGCCTAGATTCAGCCGCGCACCGAGACCATAAGATGCGTGGAGATCCTTTGTCTTGAGCAAACCTGTACTCTCGTCCTTGGTGAAGAATGAAACATCCCAGTCTTGCCAGGTCGTCCCCGCATCCAAGAAGAGGCATCCTCTCATGTCCCAGATGTTCAGGGGCAAAGGAAATCCGAGCCACAAGTGCCGAACAAGCGGGAATCGAAACTCCAGATTGGCGAGGAACGCCCTGCTCCCCTCGAGGCTCCCATAGTCGTAGCCCCTCAGCGATTGAGCTCCACCAATATGAAAGAGCTGCGGCGTATCGCCCTCGCTCAGCCCGAATACCCCTCTTGTGGCAAATACGTAGTCCCGTGCGATGTTCTGATAGAGCCGGAAATCCGAGACGCCGGTGAAGAAATTCAGGTCACCACGCGCCAGTTGTGCCGAAACGCGGGTACGGTGGCCCGCGATGGGTCCTGTTGAACCCCAGATCGTATTGTCAGTCACCCAAGACAGTGCCGGGGCCATGTAGAAGAGGTTTGCCTGATCCAGCTCATAGAGGTGCGTGGGATCATATATCGTATGCATGTATGTTTTCTGATCAATAGCGAGCAACTCCAGCGAGAGCTCAAAACGAGAGAATCGCGAGAGTGGCCAAAGTAATCGCGCCTCACCGCCACGGTAGATTTCACTCCTGAATTCCTCCCGGTCGGAGGCCTCGAAAAGGAGATAGTCATTGCGATACTGGTACAACGCCACCCCCCAATTGAGCCGTTTTTCGAGATTTGTGTAGGAGAGGAGAAGATCAGCATCCGTCAGAGATCCGTAGATGGCTGCCCCCACGGTAATGGAATGATTGCCCAGGATATCGCTGAAGGAGACGTACGATTGTCCCAGTAAGCCATAATTGGAGGAGAACACGGCTCCACCGGCAAGGTAGTCAGCCGAGAAGCCGACCTTGTAGTCAGAGATGACAAATGTGGTGGTATCAGCAATGCTGGGAACCGGTTGATCGGTCGGAACTTCGGGCACTGCCGCGGGCGGCGGGTTCCATTCGTTCACCATGGTCACGGGATCATCAATGGTGTAGACGTTCCACTTCCCCTCCTCGAATGAGGAGAAGGCCAAACGGTCATCATGCATGGCCCAGCTGAGGCACGGACTGTTGTTGGTCAGCCCGCTGATCCCGGTAAACACATTGGTCAACTTGCCCACACGGAGGGAATCCTGATCCCACATATAGACATTCGCGATGCCATCAGCGTCCGACACGAAGGCGAGATAGCGCCCGTCGGGAGAATACACGGGGTTCAGGTTCTTGCCCGAGAGGCGTGGAAGCAAGGTGATCATCCTGGACTCGAGCTCCATGATTCCAATTCCCCAATTATCGATGAGCAAGGTTGAGAAGTCGGTCAGAGCTGAACGATCCGTGGAAAAGACCAGATGGGTGCCGTCGGGGGACCATGACGGATCTCGTTCCGCATAGCGATCATCGGTGAGCACGCTCAGCTCATCGGTGGCCAGGTCATAAAGATACAGATCAGATTGCCCGCCGTGGAAACCCACGAAGGCCAAACGCTTTCCGTCCGGGCTGAACGCAGGACCTGCCACGCCGTCCAATGGCGGGAAGATCTTCTTACGGATCTTCCCGGAAGACGAATCGATGAGATAGATGCCCTCCTTGCCGCCGGACTTAACGGAGAGCGCAAGCTGGTTGCCATCCGGCGACCATGAGATGGTGGTGGAGAGGAAGCGCAAGGATTCGAATGTGCCAGAACGCTGGCCTTTCACGAGTCGCTTGGTGCTTCCGTCCTCATTCTTGACCCATAGATCGATGAGCATGTCCTGATCCGATATGAACACCATGCGTTCGCCGTTCGGGCTGAGTGCTGGAGCGAGGTAGTAGCTTCCGCGAGCATCCGGCCCGCCAGCCTCCAACCTGGCTGTCTCATGGGGGGAATCGCGGCCGGCGATCTGAGGGAGATATGTTCTGCGTACGTGGAGATGCCACTTGCGAGAGAATTCCTTCACCGTCATGCCGAGTGTTTTCTCAATAGCCTTGTCCAGGCTGTTGAGCCGGGTCAGGCGGAGCCAGAGCTCGCCGACTTTCTGGTTTCCGTAGCGGTCGCCGATGAACGATATGATGCTTTGCCCGAACCGATACACGCGAATGTCGTATACCCGACTGAGCTGTTCGATGTCGATGAGGTATCCCGACATTGCGGCATCTCTCATCCACATCGCCGTATTTCCATCTATGCCGCCAAGGCTGTAATACTCCGCCATCCCCTCCATCACCCAGAGAGGTGGAGAGACGAACTGGCTTGCCATGAGAGCACGGCCGCTCCCCAAGAGACGATCTATCTGGAATGCATGTACCAACTCATGCTTGAGCACATGGTTCAACTCGGCATAGCTCCCGGTGAAGGGCAGGAATACCCTTCGCTTGGTCAGTTCAGTGATGCCCCCGGTGCCTTCTGAGATGAGAGAAGGGATCACATTCGTTTCCTGGAAATGCCCATGAGAGGCGTAGAGAATCAAAGGGATCGGGTCGTCAACCTCATAGCCGAAATCTTCAGCGAGCTCGGCGTATGCTTTCTCGGCCAGTCGGGCTGCATCGAGCGCAGTACGGCGCTCAGAACCATAATAGTGTACATCAAAATTGTCGGTGTGAATGACCTTCCAGTCGAAATCGTGGTATTGGACCTTGTTCTGACCAAAGTATTGTGACCAGGCTGAGCCTATCCACAGCGTCGCAATGGCCAAGAAAGCGAGTGATAGTCGGGATCTGACAAGCATTATTTCCCCTCTCCCGGTGTGCCGCAAAGGCACCAGGTCGTTGCCATGGGAATCACGTTCCAAGTGGTCGGCTCTCCCTGATGTAGGAGGGCGGCCGCGCATAGCGCCCCGAAAGAATCAAGCAAGAAACGGTCCATAAGGGCACACCTTCTGGGACCGATATAGGTGATGTCGCGTGACAAAGAACCAAGAAGTCATTGGGCCATCAAGGTCCAGAAAGCCCATCACCGCCACATGACGTCAAGGCAGATGACGGACGGGGGGCTTCTTCTTATCTTCTGACACCTATGATGTGTGAAAGGATCCCCGATAGGGAGGCTCCGTGCGTTTTCTGATTCCCCATACCGCGGACGAGGCATTACGGATCAAGCATGAACTTGGTTCCCGCGCTAGAGTATTGGCAGGCGGAACGGATCTCATGGTTCGGCTCAGGAGAGATCGTGCTTGGCCCGAGGCGATTCTGAGCCTTGCCGCGCTCGGATGGGATACCATCAGCTCAAGCAACGACTCGATCTTGCTGGGCGCCACTGTCACTGCAGCTGATCTTTCGTCCTCAGTGGTGGACGATTTGTCTATGCTTGCCAAGGCGGCCGGCGAAGTGGGGGGGGCACAGGTCAGGAATATGGCGACCCTTGGGGGGAATGTAGTGAATGCGTCTCCGGCCGCGGATATGGCGCTCTGCCTCCTCGTTCTGGACACCGAAGTGCTTATTGAGGCGCGAACCAATTCGCGCACAGAGGCTCTCTCCGCGTTTATCACGGGGCCCGGTACGACGAGCCTGAAGGTTGACGAGCTCGTGCGTGGGTTTCGACTGGTTCCGCCTGATCGTTCTGCTCGGCAATGGTTCAGGAAGGTCGGCCCGCGATCGCGCCATTTTATCTCAAACGTAGCCGTGGCAGGCATGGTGCGGCCGCGGAGGGATGGAGAAGTCGATGTGCGAATCGGTCTTGGCTCCGTGGCGCCCACGCCGATCCGGGCGCGTTGCGCGGAGAAATACCTCAACTCTTTGGATTCTGTGGGGCCGGATGAAATCGCCAGAGCAGCGCTTCTCGCTGCGGAAGAGGACTGTTCGCCCATCGATGACCATCGAGCCAGCGCCGAATACCGACGCCGGGTAGTACACAACCTGGTGTATCAATTCCTGAATGAAGCTCTCCTTGGGGAGAGCACACGAGGATAGTCATGGGAAAAATCCCGTTGACAATGATGGTGAATGGGCGAGAGGAGTCACTCATGGTAGCCCCCAACGCAAGGCTTCTTGATGTGTTGAGGGAACTCGGGCTCACCGGCGTCAAGGAGGGTTGTGGCGAGGGTGAGTGTGGTGCATGTACCGTACTTCTCAATGGCAAAGCTGTTGACTCATGCCTTTTGTTTGCGCTCCAGGCGCAGGGGAGCGAGGTGGTGACTATCGAGGGGCTCAGCATGGACGGCGCGCTGCATCCCATTCAACAAGCATTTATCGAGGCTGGGGCTGTTCAATGCGGCTTCTGCACACCAGGATTCATCATGAGCACGTATGCGCTCCTGCAGGCACACCCTTGCCCGACTCGGGAAGAGATCATAGCCTTTCTCGAGGGGAATCTCTGCAGATGCACGGGCTATCACGGCATCGTTGAGGCCGTTGATCTTGCGGCGAAACGTATGGCGCACGAGGAGGGGAAGTCATGCCCGCCCGCTCGTTGAGAGTCGTTGGAACCGCTCCACTGAGATTGGACGCGCACGACAAGGTCACCGGCAAAGCGACCTTTCTCTCCGACCTTCGTGTGGAGGGACTATGGGAGGCCGTGGTGGTAACGACAACAGTCCCCCATGGGATACTGAAGAGCATTGAGATCCCTTCGGTGCCATCATCGGAAGGGTTGGTTTTGGTGGCGCGCGACATTCCAGGTGTCAATCAGATCGGCATTGTGCAACAAGATCAGGAGTTCATGGCCACGGGTAGGGTGCGAAGCCTGGCGGAGAGGATTGCCTTGGTGGCGGCGCCCTCTCTCGATGGTGCGCGGCGTATCGCCGAGCAGATTCGATGTCAAATCGAGCCATTGCCCGTGGTGGATGATCCGGAATTCGCGCTGAATCCTGAGGCTCCGCTCATCCATGCGTCGGGAAATGTGGTGGCGCGGCTGCGAGTCGTGCGTGGTGACGCAGATGCCGCCTTCGGGCGCGCGGATCTTGCAATTGAGAATGTGTTCCGCACGGGGTACCAGGAACATGCTTACTTGGAACCCCAGGGCGCGGTGGCCGTGCCGGGCACAGACGGGAGAATGACAATCCATTCAACGTGCCAGTGTCCATTCTACATAAAGAGTGCGGTGGCCAAGATCCTTGGGCTTCCCCAGAGTCAGGTGCGGGTCTGTCAAACGGTGACGGGTGGCGCCTTTGGCGGCAAGGAGGACTATCCATCCGAGGTAGCCGCAGGTGCGGCTTTATTGGCATTGAAAATGGGGCGTCCCGTTCGTTTGGCCTACGATCGAAGCGAGGACTTCCGGTGGACGAGCAAGCGCCACCGCACGGTGATCCGGCACCGGCTCGCTGCCCTGCGGTCAGGAAAGATCCTTGGCATGCGCGTCGAGATCATTTACGATGCCGGGGCGTACAGCGGGCTGAGCGTGGTGGTTGCCGAGCGTGGAAATAGCTCGGCCTGTGGTCCCTACGAGATCGAAGCGGTTGATGTGCATACACGGATAGTGTACACGAACAACCTGTTCACCGGCGCCTACCGTGGATTTGGAGCGCCCCAGGTCACCTTCGCGACCGAACGTCAGATCGATGAGCTGGCCGGGCGCCTCACCATGGATCCAAAGAAGATCCGGGAGATCAACCTGTGGAAGCGTGGGAGCATCACCGCATCGGGAGAAACCCTCACGGGGATCGTACCTATGCGGCGGACATTCAGGAAAGCGCTTGATCTATCGGAGTACAAGAAGCGCCAGCGAGCTCTTTCTCTCCGTGCCCGCGATGGGCGCCATCTGCGGGGCATCGGACTTGCCGCCAGCTACTATGGCAACAACCTGCACAATGGCGGTGAACATCTCGATCGCAGTCAGGCGTGGGTGGGCATCAATCCCGATGGCAGCATCAATGTTGCCGTTGGACTGACCGAGATGGGCCAGGGGCTGCTCACTGCGGTGGCACAAATCGTGGCGGAAGAGCTTGGTGTGGGGATAGAAAGGATTCGTGTGGGGCTTGTGGACACCGATATCGTGCAAGACAGTGGTCCCACGGTGGCCTCCCGAGGCACCATCATGTCAGGCATGCCTGCCCGGGCCGCGGCAGGAGTGCTCAAGAGGAGGATGCAAAGAGCCATAGGGGAGGCTACTGGTCATTCGCAGATAGTGATCGAGCAAGGTGTTTTTCGGGACAGGAAGTCGCATGAGGAGCTGATGTCTTGGGAAGATGGGGTTGCGTATTGCTATGCACGTCGTGTGGAGATGGCTGCATTGGGTTACTATAAGCCCCCCGAGCGATCCTATGATCCCGCAACAGGCCAGGGGAAGCCCTATGCCACGAATTCGTATACCACCCACGTGGCGGAAGTGGAAGTAGATAGGGATACGGGCCTCGTTCGCGTCGTGAGGGTTACCGCTGTTCATGACGTGGGAAGGGCGATCAACCTGCAGGGCATAAAGGGCCAGATCGAAGGCGGCATTGCACAAGGTGCCGGCCTTGCTCTCTGGGAAGAGCTTGTCACCTCTGGTGGCATTCTCCTGAACCCCGGATTCACCGACTATGCGATCCCCAGCATCGCCGATGTGCCTGAAGTACGTTGGGGTCTGGTTGAGCATCCATGGAAAGAGGGTCCGTTTGGCGCCAAAGGAATCGGCGAACCATCGCTCATTGGGGTGCCGGCTGCCATTGCCAACGCCGTTTCGAATGCCATCGGCAAACCGGTGTATGAGATCCCATTGACTCCCGAGCGCGTCCTCCGTCTTCTCGAGGGATAGACAGTGATCTGATGACTTCGGAGTTGACCGGTCGGCAATATGGCTCTAGTATGTTGCTTTAGCCCGGTTCGGCGTTGGACGTTCGATGTTCGATGTTGAATGTTCGTTTATCTTAGGACGCCTCTCGACACTGGATGAAGAGGTTCGCAGTTGAAGTTTCGAGTTAGTGCCGCGACCCGCCAGTCTGCGGGATCATTCGGGAAGAAACTTGGCTCAGGCTCGACGAAGATTCCGACGAGGTTCCCGATGAAGTTCGAGACGAAGTTCGAGACGAAGTTCGGGATGAAGTTTCAGGGCAGGCTCGAGAAAACCAGGAGGGTATTATGCCAATCGAGAAGCTGAAGCAGTTCTTGGATGAGAACGGCGTGAAGTACGTGGCCATTCAGCATTCGGTGGCCTATACGGCCCAGGAGATCGCCGCTTCCGCCCACATCCCCGGGAAAGAGCTCGCAAAGACGGTCATGGTGAAGATGGATGACGCCATGGCCATGGCGGTACTGCCCGCATCATGCAAATTGGATTTCGGTCTTATGGCCAAGGCCGCGGGCGTGAAAAAGGTGGAACTTGCCACGGAGAAGGAGTTCAAGGACATATTCCCGGAGTGTGAGGTCGGCGCCATGCCGCCGTTCGGCAATCTGTATGGCATGGATGTGTACGTGGCTGAACTGCTGAGCGAGGACGAGGAGATCGCCTTCAGTGCGGGCACGCACAAGGAGCTTGTCAAGCTCCCGTATGGGGATTTTGAGCGCTTGGTCCAACCGAAAAAGGTGAAATGCGCTCTGTAGGCATGAAGCCATACAAGCGGAATATATTTCAGCGCTTGCTGGGGATCCCGGCAACCAAGAAGCCGCGAGATGAGTTGAGCTGGGTTTTTGCCCACGACGAGATCGTGCTCGATTTGAATCGTGTTCCCGAACTGGAAGAACCCGGCGGAGGTATTCGGTTGAACGCGACGGTCAGCAGTTGACCATCAGATTGTGCTGATGAATGTGGCCAAGTGGCGGCATGCCGCCACTTGGCCAGCCCCCACTCCTCACCTTACAGTGCCGCCGTTTGGTGAAGACAGCTATCTCACCCTTGACAGGTTTGTATCAGAACTCGACGCGTGCCGGTGTGTGGATCCACTTCCAGAAATTTCTCAGATGGTTTTTCTATGAAGAGCCTAGAGGAGATCCCACCTGGCGTGCCTGGTCTTTGTAGGGAGTTCCAAGGCATAATGCCCTCTCCCAGAAGCTGTCGCGTACCCTTCATAAGATCCACCAGGTAGGAGGCAACAGACTCCTCCTGGGGCCCTTCTTGCGCCAGGGCCACGACCAGCACATCAGATTCCGTCTCTCTTCCGAGGATTGCACGGACTCCGTGGCCCAAGGCAGCTGTGCGCAGGTGTTGGCCATCGGATGAAAACACGTCGAAGTCGGCCTTACCCGCAGACACGGAAGCAATGACAAAGCCGCCATGGGTAAGGAATCGTGATCGCGCTTGCTGCAGCTCCTTGCCAGGCAATAGCGCAACAAGGAGATCACCTGTGACTGCATCATGGAGGGAAAATCGCGAGAATCCTTTCTCCTTCCGTTCCAGCAGAAGGTGCGTTGATTGATGATCAACGTTCATCTGATAAGAGTATGATGTCAGGTCGTGGATTCGCCCCGTGTCTTTGATACTCCCGTGCTGAAAATCAAGTTCAGAAATACGCAAGCTTCCGGGTCTTGGGCCTCGACTCCCTTGGCCGGCCAGGTCACTGACAGACGATGGCTCGAATCGCCAGATGCGCAGCTTGTCTGG
>JAUXFG010000242.1 GCA_030620115.1 Candidatus Fermentibacterota bacterium | reverse complement strand
CCGCTTCGCTGCACCTTTCTCCGCTCGCCCGAGAGAATGCGATGGCAGCCTCCCCCGCGGCAATCGCCGCGGGGAAGTCGCCCGTGGCCTCAGCAAAGTGGGCTCGACACAAGGCAACCTTCGCTCGCTTCTTTGAGTCATCGAGGGAATCAGCCAGCCCTTCCAGCGCCACCAGGTCTCGTGCCTGCGCCTCGCGATCTCCCTGCATCGCCGCCACTCTCTCGCGAGCCATGAGGAGGTCATAACGATCAATTGTTTTGTCTTCCGGCAAAAGATCGAGGGCGCGAGAGAAGTACGCCACCGCTTCGTGAATCGCGTACTGTGCGGCTGCCTGCTTTCCTGCCTCCTCGGCATAGTAGCGCTCGCGATCCGCCACCTCGGCTCGACCCCAATGGTACGCCAGGTCAACATAGTGCGGGGAGAAATCCGAGGAGTACATCTGTTCCATAGCCTCCGCCGCAAGGCGATGGAGTCCTCTGAGCCGCGCCTGCAACTGCATGTCGTACGCGGCATCACGCATCATGGTGTGTCTGAACATGTAACGGATCTCACTGAGGGCCGACCATATTCTCCCCGATTCCGCTTCTTTCACCTTTTCGGGAACCCCGTGCTCATCGTGCAGCATCTGAGAGAGGAGCCGTACCTCAAACTCCCGTCCCAGCACCGCTGCAGTCTGTACAACCTCTTTGATTTGGGCCGAGAGCCGATCAAGCCGGGCGATCAGGACAGCACCGATCTTGGTCGGCACCTTCGCTTCGCTGGCCTGGAGTGCCCATCTCTGGCCTGTGTCGAGCCTGAGGACTCCCCGCTCTCGCAAATCGAGAAGCAGTTGCTCCACGAAGAACGGATTGCCCCCTGTTTTCGCTGCCAGGAAGGCTTCCAACTCTTCGGAGATACCACCGCCCAATAGCTCACACGCCAAGTCGTTGATTGCCTTGAGGTCAAGTCTTATCAGGTCGATGATCTGTTGTGGCACTGTATCGTCGACATTCAGGGCTATCCGGCTCCCCTCATCCCGGTAACGACTCGTACAAACCACCACAAATGCGTAGGCTGCGACATTTCGAGTGAGCGCGGTAAGGAATTCTCCTGAATCGTCGTCCAGCCAATGTAGATCCTCCAGCTGCAGAATAACCGGGCGCCGCAGACTCTCCGCTTTGATAAGAGCCTTGAAGGCCGCAAGAGCGTTCTCCAAGCGAAGCTTCGGATCCAACCGCTCGTACAGTGAGCCCTCCCAGTGCAGGTCCACCAGGGCGCCCAAGAAAGATCGTGTACGATTCAATTCGGACGTCAAGTGAATGATCTTGTCAGCCTCGGCATCTGAATTCTGTACATGCAACAGCAGCGTTTCAAACACCGCATCGAAGCTGACCTTGTTTGTCGCAAGCGATTGGTCGGGTGACTGATGGAAGTATTGGCGCAGGAAGTATTTGAACGGATTGAGTGATTGCCGCAGAATCTCGTCGGCTGGGCAGAGAAACCAGCTCATGTCACGCTGGAGACAGAGGCGCTGGCGAAGCTCATAGACCAGCCGAGTCTTCCCCATGCCTGCGTCAGCACAAATGTGGGCTATACCTGCAAACCGACCCTCAAAGACCGGATTGAGGAACTTCTCCAATACGGTGAGCTCGGCATCGCGACCGACCATGGCCCCCGTGAATAGCCCGGAATCAACTACCTGCTTCTTGCCGCCAAGGCAATACGCGGCCAGCGGTGCCGATTTCCCCCTCAGGTGGAGAACGCCCATCTCGTCCAACTGGTATTCTTTTCTCAGGCCCTCATAGGCGGCTTGGCCCGCCCATATATCTCCCCATGATGCGCGCAGGGCTAGTCTGGCGGCGGAATTCATCACATCCCCGATTACACCGTATTCACGCCGCTCGCCCCCTCCTCGAATCCCGGCCCATGCAGTGCCAAACGTTATCCCTGCCCGCCACCGAAGTCCGGAGTACGTGCTTTGCATCGCCAGCACGAACTCAGCGGCCCGTGCAACGCTGTTCTCAAATGCCACGGGCGCTCCAAACAGAACCACCAGCAAACCGCCTTTGTCGCCAAAGTCGATCTGATGGAGGTGTCCCCCATATTGAGCGGCCAGCGTCATCGCCTGCGTCACAAACTCATGTAGGAGCGTATGCTCACTCGGCTCTTCGAAAGAGGTAAAGATGGGGCATACATGACGAAGCTCGGCTTCGACCGTCAAGTCCAGGATGGATTCCGGCACGAAGGGGAGGAGTTCCGCGCGCGCGAAAGACTCGAGCGGCACGGACGGCTTCATGGGATCGAGAACGCAATCAATGAGCTTGCGACATGAAAGCCCGGCCACAGAAGTCGCCTTCACATAATCCTGAATCTTGGGCAGGATCATATCATGGGCGATGATCTCTCCCTTCCACGCGACCTTCGCCGCCCGTGCGCACCCATCCACGCCGGGACCACGGAAATAGAAGGCATAATGGTCGCCTTTGCCGGGGATGCCCCACTGAACGCTTCCCAAGGACAGACCTATTCCTACCCCAATTGCAAACTCACCATACTTCGTGCTGAAGATGCGATCCTGTCCTTGGGGATTCAGGAACGCCTGGATGGATGTGGCAGCGTGGAGAGCCTGCCGAGAAACGCTTGGCATTCCCGCTAGCTGCTCGACAGAGTCGAGAGGGAAAATGGCGGTAAAGGCATCTCCCGCAAACAACGGGATCAAACCTCCGCAGGCGTGCACCTCTTGGACCAGAGGAGTGAATATGGCATCCAATGCCTCGGCCAGAACCTCGGCCCCGTCCTTCTTGTGGCGCATGAGTGTCTCGGTGAGCTGCGTGAACCCGCAGACATCGACGAACAGTGTAGCTGCCTGAAAGTCGCCGTGATCGGCCCCATTGATGAACTGCCTTGAGATGAAGTGAGGGATAAAGTTACTCATGAGAGTTTGCCTATCCCGGCTGTTTCCATTGTCCGACAAGTCCTCGTTGATGTTCATGAATTCCTCGGGCAAAGATCCTCTCCGAATGTAGGAGGCATGCCGGCTCCTGGGCAATGGGAAAATGCGTTAGCTCGCATTTCTCACCAATCCCACGCAAGAGCGTAACCAATGATCCGCGCAAGAATAAGCTACATCGAGTCCCGCGTACTGCGCGGGGTTCGCAGTCTTGCCGCACAGATTTACCGTAGAATTGGTCTCCCCCATGTAGGGGCATCCGCCAGCTGGCGGACCGTGCCCGCAGGAGGTGTAGTCCCGCGTATTGCGCGGGATGAAGATTGGGATGTCGGAATGTGAAGTTATTCCTGAGTAAACCCTAGGGCGGAATAGTCAGCTATCCTCTGCGTATCATAGTGATGGAGAAGTGGCTTGACAAATCGCCCCGGCCTTGTTAGGTATCAGCTAGACCGGCTAGCCTAATACAAGAAAATCATCGACATTGGAGGTGGTTATGAATACGACATGGGCGCTCCAAGACGCAAAGAACAAGTTCAGCGAACTCATCGATCACGCCATTCAAGACGGCCCCCAAACCATCACACGCAGGGGTAAGAATACCGCTGTTATCTTATCTGTCGAAGAGTTCAGGAGATTGACGGCGGGTCAGGAAACCCTGGTAGACTTCCTCCGCGATTCGCCCCTCCGTGGCGCAGAGTTGGACTTGGAGCGAAGCACCGACCTCGGTCGAGAGGTGGTACTGTGAGATATCTTCTGGATACCTGTGTAATCTCCGAACTGACGAAGAAAGAGCCTGCAGAAAATGTTTTGCACTGGCTCGGGAGGCAGGATGAGCTCTCATTGTATCTCAGCGTGATCACCTTCGGCGAGTTGGAAAAGGGAATCGTCAAGCTCCCCGAATGTCGCAAACGGCGCCGACTGGAAGAATGGGTAAACCATGACTTGGCCCTGCGATTCATCGGCAGGATCCTCCCGGTGGATCGAGAAGTGGCATGCCGGTGGGGATCCATCACGGGAGCAGCCGAGCGACAGGGCAGAAAGATCCCTGTACTGGACGGACTTCTTTGCGCCACCGCGCTTGTTGGAGGATTGACATTGGTGACGCGGAATATCCGGGATATGCAATCGACTGGGGTGAATTTCCTCGACCCCTGGGAGGATTGATCATCGCCCGTATTCTTCCCTCCCGCGGCGGACGCGGGATTGAAGCAGATATTTGGTGAGAAAAGACGCTAACCGGAGGGTTATGTCAGATCTCTCAGGTATGGTCTGAGGAAGCGGTGTATCAGCGACAGCACGATGGCACTGGCTCCAGTTTCACTTTTATTTGGATAGCTTTCGCGAATGCCTTGCGCCGCAAGGGATTCAAATCCAGTTTGTGTAACTAGCTAGAAGTACCGATCCAAGCGATAGAGCTCAACAAGAGGATCAGTGAGGGGGGTATTCTTCACGAGCACACGGCTTCCAGTCTCGTCTGGATGCACAAGGTATGCCTCCCGGATTCCCTCCAAGGCAAGTATCCAGGCCTTTGAACTCATCCCGATG
>JAUXFG010000280.1 GCA_030620115.1 Candidatus Fermentibacterota bacterium | reverse complement strand
CTTGCAGTCGCTCAGAATGACAGGGGTGGAGCGCAGGCGGATGTGGCACTGCGTGTCATTCTGAGGGAGCAGGGCGACCGAAGAATCTGCGGGGAAGGGGTTAGTGGGAGATTTCGGGTGGGGGAGTTTCTTCACGGGGCGAGGGGCGCTCAGATAGATGATCAGGGGGCGTACGAGGTTTTTGGGGTTCTTGTTTCTCCGCCATTATGCGATCCAGTATGACGTGGAAACGGGAGTCCAAGAGGAGTTGAGGGAGGTTTTCCTGCTCCAGGAGACCCTCTTTCTTCAGTTCCTCCAGGGAGCGCATGACCTCAGGATCGTGCAATACCTCCTCTGCACGGCCACCAATTCCGGCAGGCTCTCTTGCCAGCTCTCTCTGGTCTGTCTCGGCCATATGCTCATCGGGCAGTATGCCAAGCTCTGCAAGGGTATGCATTGCAGTATCGTCATGGAGGAGTTGTCGAAAATCCTGGTTCTCGAGGATACGATCTCCACTGCCCGAGAGGAAATCATCACCGAAGGTCTGACTCTGGAGGAGCCTCACTACGGAAGAATCGTGAGCAATTTGACGAAGTCGGCCGGTAGTCTTATCCGGCTCGCTGATCAAGCGGGCTAAGCGTGTTGCTCTTTCTTCATTTTTGGTTCGATTCTGTAACGCGAGATAGGCACCTCGAAAGACAAGGGCCTTTGACCATCGCATGCTGGTACTCTCGCTGATGTCCGGCAAGCGACTGCCCCAGTCACTTCCTCTCACAAGGCTGTACATCCAACACAAGAGGACAATACTCACCACGGCCATAGCCACGCCGCACAATGCACCAAAGAGACGACTCGCTGGGGAATGCCATGGTTCCTGTCCCTCACGACTGCGGCGCTTCCTGCTCCGCTCGATCAGGCCCATCAAGATGCCGAAAGCGAGATAGATAGCCCAAAATACCAGCAGGCCGCCAATCAGTGTGGCGACGGTGTTCGCAAGACTGCAATGATCCTGAAAATAACGCCCCATTGCTCCTGCGAATCGATATGCACCCATGTAGGCACATACGATCCGGAGGATACCGAGGCCGGCAAGGAGAGCCCCTCGTTTGAGCCCGCGATGGAAGGAGAATACGATCAGCACGAGTGCACAAAGGTCGACGATATGGACTGCTACAAACATCAGAATCCTTGCTCTTCTTGATCGTCCACCAAAAGGGGAGCCATAGATGTCGATTTCGTTGCCCGCATAGCAGAGCTTGTCTTCAGTACGGACACGCAAGCAAATCATATGCAGGAAGTCAACGACCGAGGATAGGCCGAGCTTTTCCGAGAGGCTCACTCTCGATGAAGAAAGCTGTTGAAGCGGAGTGATCCGAAGGATACATTCGCTGTTCCTGCAACTGAAAAAACGTTAACCCGGTGAGAAATCCGGGTTAACGCAGCTTTGACACTCAAGGGAGGACACATGGCCATCACCATCACGGGGAATGATCTGAAAATCGAGGATATCGTGAGGGTCGCGAGAGACAAAAAGAAAGTCGAGCTCCATCCGGATGCAGTCGGCCGGATCAAGAAATGTCGCGGATTGCTCGATGAGAAGATCGAAGCCAATGAGATTATGTACGGTGTCAACACAGGGATAGGCGAATTCTCTGAAGTCAGGCTCGACGAGGAACAGACCAAGCAGTTCCAGAAATATCTCATCTACAATCATGCCGCCGGCATTGGCAAGCCCTTTCCCATCGACATTGTACGAGCGGCCATCCTCTCCCGCATCAATGTGCATGCGCACGGCAATTCAGGGAACAGGCCCATCATCACGCAAACATTCGTAGAGATGCTGAATAAAGGCGTGACACCCGTAGTATGCGAAAAAGGAAGCGTAGCTGCGTGTGGCGATCTCTCGCCTATGAGCCAGATGGCCCTCTCGCTTATGGGTGAAGGGGAGTCGTTCTACCAGGGTGAGCGCATGCCCACGAAACAGGCCTTTGAGAAGGCCGGCATCGAGATCCCCGGATTGATGGCTCGCGACGGGTTGGCCGCCATCAACGGGAGCAACGTTATGACCGGCATGGCTGCTATGTCCATCTATGATGCGGAGCGATGGCTCAAGCAGGCCGAGATCGGTGCTGCCATGACCCTGGAATCGCTCAAGGCCAATATGAAGCCCTATGATGAACGCCTCCACAAGTTGCGGGGATTCAGGGGCGCCGTCACGTGCGCGAATAATATCAGAAAAATAATCGAGGGCTCCGATCTCGTGTCCGGCAATGTGAAGGTCAAGGTACAGGATGCCTACAGCATGCGATCGACCCCTCAGGTGCTCGGGGCTGCGCACGACGCCATGCGTTATGCGAGAGAGCAGGTGGAAATCGAGCTGAATGGGGTTGGTGATAATCCCATCTTCATCCCCGAGGATCGTGTCGTCTTGACAGGCGCCAACTTCCAGGGCACACCCGTCAGCCTCCCCATTGACATGCTTGCAGCGGCCATGACCATGGTCTGCGTGATGTCCGAGCGGCGACTGAACCGTTTGCTTAATCCGGCTCTCAGCGTCGGACTGCCCGCGTTCTTGACCAAGGGCGCCGGCATGATGTCGGGCATGATGCTCAGTCAGTACACTGCTTGCATGCTGGTAGTTGAGCAGCGCGTCCTGTCGAATCCGAGCTGCATCCAGTCCATCCCCGCGGCAGCTGATCAGGAGGATTTCGTGAGCATGGGCATGAATGGGGCCCATCAGATGCGACAGATCCAGGAGAATGCCCACGCCGTATTGGGCATCGAGATGATGGCCGCGGCACAGTCGTTGGATTTCAGGGACTATACGCCGGGTGTCGGGACGCGGGCGGCACATGCCGCAATCCGGAAGGTCGTGGATCACCTCGGTGAGGACCGTCCACTCTTCAACGACCACAATAGCATGGCAGAGTTGGTGGAGAATCTTGATGTGCTCACGGCTGTGGAGAAGGAAATAGGTCCGCTGGCGACGTATTAGGATCTGGATTGCGAATTGGGTGATTGGGTGATTGGGTG
>JAUXFG010000270.1 GCA_030620115.1 Candidatus Fermentibacterota bacterium | reverse complement strand
CTCTCCCGGGGGGAGAGGGGATTCGTTTGCGGTGATTGCGGCCGAGGGGGGTCCGCATCGCCCTCACCCCAGGCCTCTCCCGGGGGGAGAGGGGATTCGTGGAGGGGAAGTTCGAGACGAAGTTTGGGGAGAGAGAACTTGGGGTTGACGCAGCATATGAAAAACGAAAGCAGTACATCCCCTGGAACGCCCAACCTTCGTCTCCTCGACGGGCGGCACGAGAAGCTGATCACTTCTCTGCCAAACCTTGCGCCAAAGCTGGCCGCTGTCCGGCTGCTGGATCACCTGAGTTCTCTTCCGCATCTCTCTGCATCCTCGCAGGCGCTGTTTTATCACGTCGATGGCACCAGCCGCCTCTGCCGGCTCATCCTTGAACCGGTCCCCTTTTCTGGACATATCGGATTTCTGCAAGATCTCCGATCTCTTCTTGATGCAGCCGTCTTAACTGCGGCCGGAGACAAGATCCCTGAGCTGAGCTCAGCAAGGGGTAGACTTGCCATCATCCTGGCGGCTGAGTTGGGCATCAGGGGGCAATGGGAAGATGCAGTTTCCGTCATTGCTCCGATGACGGAGGGCGGCGGGCTGAAGATTCCTGAAGGGCAGGATCGTGATCTATTGAGTTCCCCTATTATCGAATCGTGGAAACAAAACTTCTCCGCGTTTCTCGATTTCCTCTCCGATCTTGATTCAAGCCCACCACCCATGATCCATACCCCATCACCTGCCACTCCGGATCACCCCATCCAATGGCCCTACCATCTCCTGGATCCGGAGAGACAGATTCCCAAAGAATCGGTTCTTACGGTCCTGGTGGATGGTGAGGAGATACCGGCCCACTACCACGAAGCCTATTTGGCCACCTTGTCGGTCAGAGTTCTGGTGAGGAAGCGAGAACATGTGAGTGAGCCCATCGTCAAGGCGCGAGACTCCCGAGGGGAGGAGATTCCTTTGGGTGAGGAGCTGAAAGGCCTTGTTCGAGAAGGAGTGAAACGTTCATTGATGCTATTGGGACCATCGGCCCAAGCACGAGCCCGCAAAGCACGGATGGAGGTCGAGGTGTTGTTGCTGCGGCCTTCAATAATCGCTGAAGTCCATGGCCGGTCCATTCTCCTTCCTCTGGTGCTCATTCTATCGAGGCAGCTTGGCGAACAACTGAACCTGTCCGGCGTGATCTATCCGAGCCGTGACGTGGTTTGGACCGGCGAGGTGGATGACCATGGCAATGTGATCCATGTCAGCAGTTTGCGCGAAAAGGCAGAACGTGTCGTGGCCTCCAGAGCCTCTGGGATGGCCTATCCAGCAGAGGATGATGAGGAGCTTGGACAGGTACTGCAAAAGAATGTAACAGCCTGCGATTTGGCTCGCTTTCCCATCGCCCATGCCCAGGACCTCGTGGTTGACTCCGATATCATTGCCATCAGGGCGCGGAGTATTGCCGCAAGGATTGCGTTCGATCTCAAGCGCAAGACCCGGCCATTGGGCCTTGCAGGCTCGGCTGCCGTTGGAGTTCTATTGATAGGGCTCGCTTTGGCGATCCCCAGACTCGCATCTTGGCTTGATACGGCCGTGGTTGAAGCCTGCCACAACATGGATGAGGGCTACTTGGAGCTTCTGAACTCCCGTGGACGGATCGTGAAACGATTCTCGCCTGGGATCACAACGACATGCATCCCCAAGCTTGGCGATGTTGATGGAGACGGGGCGAACGAGGTTTTTATCGGCACTGACTCGAGCGATTCTCTGGCCGGCACCTTGTTTTGTTTCAATGCAGACGGTCAAGAGCTTTGGAGGTTTCGTGGGGGCTTTCAGCCAGGAGAAATCCAGCCGTATCCCTTGGAGAATACATTTGCCGCAGCCGATGTGTTCGTTCGAGACTTGGACAAGGACAACTCGAACGAGGTGATTGCTGTCTTCAGACATAGGCCCTGGTACGCTGCTCAGCTCGCGTTTCTGTCCCCTCGGGGCCGCTACCGATCTAGCTTCTGGAACGCCGGTCATATCAAAGCACGACGGCCACATGAGCATGGGCCACAAGGCATCATATTTGCAGATATCGATGGTGACGGGTTTGAAGAGGTACTGGCTGGCGGTACCAGTAATAGCTGCAACCGGGCTGCAATTCTCGTCCTCGATCCTCGCAGCTTGGAGGGAAGGGGATTTCAATGCGGGAAGGACATAGGTGTCCCGAAATGGCAGAGCTATGTCCTTCTTCCCGAAGCGAGCGATTTCCGCGATGCTATGGCTGCTACTCGCTTCAGTGTCCGCTCTCTTGATATCCAAGAGTGGAAGGGCAAGAAGGCCATATCTGTCGGATTCGAGACAACGGTAGCCGACATGGGAATGATCCAGGCATGGAACTGCATTCTTGATTTCGATTTCAACGTCATTTACTTCTACATCGGAGATTCGGCAGGAGCAGTGATCAAGAAAGCCCGACAGGCCGGAACAACCGACTTTGACCCGTACACACCGGAATTCCAGGAAGCCATGATGCAGGTCGAGGTGATCCCGGGCCCCCCGGAATTGCTTCTTCCATGAGGATTTCAGGAGGTCAGGGGAAACACACCAGTCGATAAAAGTCTAGTAAATCCATAGATTTACTAGACTTTTATCAGGAGATGATCTCCGGCGAGGATGCGACGCACGAGGCGTACCGGGCGTCTCTTTCCGGGTTCCGTGCCCTGCCTCGGATTGAGGTTCGCGAGCCAGATCTCTTCTCGTCTATACATCAGGATCTTCCTCGATCGCGGCGAACTCCGCGTTGACGCGCATGATCTCTTCCCCTTCTGTCCACGATCTCCGGAAACCAAGAGCATGGTTCTCGGCAAAAATCCGATGGAAGAAACGCCTACCCCGCTCTTTGAGGTCTTTCTCTACCTCATGATCCCTGAGACTATCACACGCCGCCCCAATCATGTCTTCGATCGCCCGAGTCCCGTCAGAAAGGAGGAATAGCTCCCTCTCAAAATCCTCCAAGACGATCTCTTTCTCAGGCCGTTTCTTGTTCATCACCAGCGTTTCCCGCACATTGATTGGGAACAGCAGAGAATGCTCATCATTCTCTCTGACCTCTCCAAGGATGATCGGGAAAATCTTCCCCCCCTCCCCATCATGAATGCAGTCAATCACCTCGGAGCTCGACAGCATCTCGTGGCTCGCACAGAGGAAACGAAGTGTTCTTCGTGCATGTCCAGGCATCACGTACATCACTCTGTCAGCGGTGAGCCTTTTGAACTCAAGATCCAAAAGCATTGAGAATTTTCGATGGAAGATCATGGCATCTTCGTGGGTCATACCATGCTGAACCGTGTATCGCCCATTCTCTTCTATCACTACTCCCCATCGCTCTGGATCCCTGCCGATCGGTGAATATGTATCTATGTT
>JAUXFG010000020.1 GCA_030620115.1 Candidatus Fermentibacterota bacterium | reverse complement strand
TCCCCCTTGCCCATTTCCAAAATCTTCCTATATTGACCAGCCAGTCAGTATTTGACTAACCAGTCGGTATTCGGCTCGTTGGTCAATTCATCGATTCAGAACGGAGAAAGACTGTGGAATCTGCCGACACAAACAAGGAAACCCTCTCTCGACGAGAGCGGGAGCGGCTCGCCAGGCGACAAGAGATCCTCCAAGCCGCCGACAAAATCTTCATGCAGCGGGGCTTTGCTCAGGCCACGCTGGACGATATCGCTGAGGAAGCCGACCTGAGCAAGGGAGCCATATACTGGTATTTCAAGAGCAAGGAGGAGCTCTATTGGGCCGTGATCGAAGACGAGATCGAATCGTCAGGACGGCGTCTCCGGCAAGCCATGGAGCAAGGCGAGAATACCGCTGAGGTTCTGCGCCAATCCGTGCTGGCTGATCTGCGCCATCACGCCAGGAGTCAGGAGATCTTCCCTATCAGCAAGGCGTGCCCGAATGGGGAAAAAGCCGAATGCCGTGAGCCGCCCTCCGAAGGCTTGGTCACCAGGTTCAAGTACTTGATGCTGCGTAATTCCGGTGTCATGTCCGAAGTCATGGCTCAGGGCGCCGCGCAGAAAATCATCCGTCACGATCTTTCACCCGGGTTTCTTGCAGTGACCCTTTTCTCCATCATTCATGGCAACTTCTGGGCCTGGCTTTCCATGGGGAGGAAACCCCCCTTAGAGGAGCTGACCGATATGATATGTCGGCAGTTCTTGGAAGGCGCGGCGACCGAGGAATATCGCAAAGGAAAGCACGATGTATAGAACAACATTCCTCTTGGCCCTCCTCTGCATGGTGGTGAGCTCCCCGATTGCCACGGGCGAGGTTCTGACCGAGGAAGACGCCGTCCGTCTCGCGCTTGCCAGGAACCCTTCTGTTCTTGCGGCAAAGCAAGGAGTGAATGCATCGTCAGCCGGCGTATGGCAAGCCGTCAGCGCCATGTTGCCCAGCGCCAATGCCGGGTACACCAAGATGCGCAATAACGAAGAGATTACCATGGAATTTCCCAACCCTGGTGCGGCATATGACAGCATGGCGCCGCCCACAATCGAGGCCGTGGTACAACCGCTCACCACAGGATCCTATACCCTGGAGGTGAGTCAACCCCTTTTCACCGGTGGCGCGCTCTATCAATCCTTCCAGATCTCGCGCGACTCGAAAAGCATTGCAGAGCTCGAGCTTCAGGCAACCAGGAATCAAGTGGTAGTGGAGACACGCGAGGCATACTACGGCCTCATCAAAGCCAGAGGGCTCGCCCGCCTTGCTGCGGAAACCAGAACCATGCTCCGCGAGGATCTCCGAATGGTCCGGCGCATGCAAGAGTTGGGCATGATTCCGATAACCGATGTGTTGGGCGTTGAGGTTGCTGAGGCCGGAGCGGAGCAGGGTTTGCAGCAAGCCGAAGCCGGGGAGCGCTTGGCGCTGGCATCACTGAACATGGTCATCGACCGCGACATAGAAACACCCGTGGAGCCGGTGGAGCCCCCGATAGGTGATCCACTTCACCGGCTGATGCCCGTTGACTCCTGTATCGCCGTGGCGCTCCGGGTGCGTCCTGATCTCGCGGCGGCGCGGCGGGGTGTGAAAATCGCAAGGCGCGGGGTCAAGGCCGCCGCCGGTTCTCTCCTGCCTTCTGCTGCAGTGACCTATCAGTATACCCGGAATCAAGAAGAGAGCGCCTTCAGCCCCTCACAGGATTCATGGAGAATCATTGGTTCGGTGGGCTGGGAGTTGCCCCTCGGATTCGGCAATGTGGCAAAGGTCCAGGAGGCAAAGGCTTACGCGCGCCAGGCCGCTCATGAAATCCGGGCCTTTGAGAAGGGAGTCTCCCTCGAAGCAAAGGCGGCGCACCTGGCAGTGGAAACGGCACAGAAGGCCATCGAAGTTGCCAACCGGCGCAGGCGGGCTGCTTCTGAGAATCACCGGGCCATCTCGACACGCTACCGCGAGGGAGATGCCACCAATCTAGAGCTGCTGGATGCGCATCAACAACGTGGCGATGCCATAACCAATCAACTGAATACCAGTCTCGACTTGAGACTCGCCATGGCTCGGCTCAAGTTTGCCATGGGCCTATCGCCGGAGGAATAGAAATGAAGATCAAACGAAGATTTCTTGGTATCGGTCTGGCCGTCATCGTGGTTCTCTTTATGGCGTGGAGATGTCAGGAGAACCGAAAGGCCATGGCCCATGGAACGACCAGTGAATTCGAACAGATCGTGGCGGTGGATACGCTGGCGTTGAGAGAGGCGGTGGTGACCCTGGAGGCCGGCGGCACCCTTGAGGCTTCTGCACAGGTCGACGTGGTGGCCAAGGTGAACGGCATGTTGGAACACATACAGGTAGATGAGGGGGATCGAGTACAGAGAGATCAGCCCCTGGCAGTGATTGAGCGCGATGACTATGTCCTTGGGCTCGAGCAGGCTGATGCCGCAGTCGCCATGGCGGAAGCAGGGCTGGCCACTGCCGAATCAAACGAGAAACGGATGAATTCGCTCTTTGCCGAGGGCTTGAGTTCAGATGCAGCCATAGAAGGTGCGGTGGCCGCTCATGACGTGGCCAGGGCGCAGCTGGCACAAGCAAAAGCGGCAAAGGCCTTGGCTACGCGCCGGTTGGACGACACCACAATACGCGCCCCCTTTGATGGCTATGTCCTGGAACGACTTGTGGATACAGGATCCACAGTGGGACAGGGCATGCCGCTGTTTACTGTGATTGCAACAGATACCCTGAGATTCCAGTTCCCCTTGGGCGAGCAAGACATCATCAAGATCAAGCCTGGAACTCCCGCCATCGTTCGAGTCAACGCATTCGGCGATCGTTCATTTGATGCGTTTGTCTCATCAGTGCCGCCGGGGACCTCTCTACAGAGCGCCGTATTCAGGGTTATGCTGAGTATCCCCAACGATAAGCGAACATTGCTTCAGGGCATGTCCGCACGTGCCACCCTCCCCTTGGAGCGAAGAGCGCACGCCATCGTGGTTCCTGCTGATGTGCTACTCCAACGAGGAGGCGCCTGGACGGCATATGTTGTCGAGGATAGTCTCGCACAGGAGCGCCCGGTAGTTCCCGGACCAGAAGCAGAGTGTGGTATGATCGTCGAGAGCGGCCTGGAAGCAGGCGATGTACTTGTGGTGGAGGGCCAGACTTACCTGCGGCCCGCGCAGCCGGTTCGAGTCTCGGGTAGCAAGCAGCACATGGAGGAACAAGGATGAGATTTTTCGAGTTCCTCATTCGCAATTGGAGGGTCGTGTTCCTGCTTCTGGTTCTCCTCCCCACGCTCAGCGGGTTCCTCGCCTTCTCTGTCATGCCCAAGGAGTTGAACCCCGACATAGCGCTGCCGTTGGCATTGGTGATCGTTCCTTACCCGGGCGCGGCGCCGGAAGAGGTAGAGAGTCTGATCATTGACCCTCTGGAAGCTGAGCTCCAGGGTTTGAAAAACGTGGACAATATCACCAGCACTTCCTCAGAAGGCGTAGGCTCTGTGGTGGTAACCTTTCTCACGGGAACAGACATCGATGAGGCAATACGGGAAACAAAGGAAGCAGTATCAGATGCCATAAGCGAGCTTCCATCCGATGCGCTCGATCCTGAGGTTCTCGAACTGAACTTCAATGATTTCCCTATTGTGGTGGTGTCGTTGACCGGATCTGATGACTACGTTGCTCTGACAAGTGCGGCAGACGATCTCCGTGAGGAGATCGAATCCTTGCCGGATGTGCTCGAGGCCAGAATCATTGGTGGCGTGGAGCGGGAATTTCGCGTCGAGGTGGACCCGGATCGTTTGGCCGCCGCCGGCGTGACTTTGGATGGCTTGATGGGCTCCATCGCCATGTCCAACGTGGAGGTTCCAGGCGGTGCCTTGGGGATCAACAACACGAATTTCCTGGTTCGCGTGGAAGGCAAAATCGAGACTGCGGAGGATTTGGGGAAGGTGGTCGCAGGGAGTGGACCGGATGGGCTGCTCTATGTACGTGACGTGGCGACGGTTGTCGACGGTTACGAAGAAATCGACAGCTATTCCCGTGTGAACGGGCGCCCCGCGGTGTCTCTGGCTATCAAGAAACGCCAGGGATCCAATACCATTGGGGTGACAAAGAACATCAAGGCGACATTGGAAGAAGCAAAGGCATGGCTCCCCCCTGGGTTCGAGCTCATCATCACAGGTGAACAGGTTGTCTATATCAATGACACACTTGATCAGATGAAGGGGTCGGCGCTCAATGGCTTCTTTGTCGTCATGGTCACATTAGTCTTGTTCTTGGGCTTGCGGAATGCAACGATAACCGCGCTAGTCATTCCGCTCTCCATTTTCATTGCTTTTTCATTCCTATGGGCTTTTGGCGTGTCCCTGAACACCATCACTCTCTTCAGTATCGTTCTCGTCATCGGTATGATTGTTGATAATGCAATTGTAGTGGTAGAAAATATATTCCGGCATCTCCAGTTGGAGAAACGGCGATATTTGGCCGCTCTCAAGCTCGACCTCCCGCTGAATCCAGAGGTAATCAGTCGCGAGAAGGCACGGCTCGACGCCGTCCCACGGGAAGAGCTCCCTTTCGAGCACGCGGATCGGCTTCCCCTCAAGAGTATCAGAATGCATGCTGCGGCCGTAGGCGCCAGAGAGGTAACCTTCCCCATCCTCACCGCAACGATGACCACCGGTCTGCGCCTTCATGCCCATGCTCATCATGGGCGGCGTCATGGGAGACTTCCTGGGCTACATCCCCAAGACCGTTTCGCTGACTCTGGCGGCCTCATTCTTGGTGGCCATGCTGGTGAACCCGGTGGTCTCGTCTAAGATCCTGAGATGCAGAGCAGGAAACGAAGGCAGAACGCTCGGTCGGGGCGAACGCATCATGGAGTCGCTCAAGCACGTATATGTCCCAACTCTCACATGGGCACTTGAGCACCGAAAACTGGTCCTTCTTCTCATCATTCCTTATGCCGCCATTGCAATCCTCCTCTTTGCTTCCGGCATAGTGCCGATTGAGCTCTTCCCCGCAGATGATATAGGCCAGTTGTACATAAACGTGGAAGCACCCATTGGAACCCGCGTCGAGCACACGGACCGATTCGTCAGGACGGTGGAGGAGCTGGTGAGCCGCCCGGAATGGGCCAGGTACTCGGAGAATGTCGTGGCAAACGTCGGCTACTCCGGCGCCAGTACGGTGGATTTCGCATCCGGAAGCGCCGAGCATTTCGCACAGATCATGTTGGATCTCAAGGACAAGGAAGATCGTGATCTCAAGGCATATGAAATCGAAGGAGCCATGCGGCCACTTCTGGCCACAATCCCCGGTGCGGAAGTCGAGTTTCAACCCATTGAGTCTGGTCCACCCACAGGAGCGCCCGTTGAGCTGAAGATAGTCGGCAAGGAGATGGATCAGCTCCTCGAGATCAGCGCACAGGTCAAGGCGATTCTCTCCTCTATTCCCGGCACCGTGGATGTGCGGGACGATTATGTCTCCGGCTCACCTCGAATCACGATCCATGTGGACCGGGATCGCGCGGCGCTCTATGGCGTTGCCCCGGCCATGGTCGCGGGCACAGTGAGAACCGCCCTCTATGGGGCCACGGCCACGGTAGTTCGAACCGTGGATGACGATATTGATGTCACTGTGGAGATGGCCGAGAAGTTCAGAACAACAAGAGGAGCGATTGCCGCCCTCAAGATCCCCACCATGACGGGAGGAGCGATGCCACTGCAGCGCGTTGCCGACCTGACCGTGTCGGAGGGAGGCTCCGAGATCAACCACATCAACAAGGACCGGGTGATACGGGTCAAAGCCAATAATCAGCCGGGGGTTTCGGCGGTCACCATTACTCAGAAACTCAGATCCAAGCTGAGCAGAATGCCCCTGCCCTCGGGATACAGGTTCGATTACAGCGGTGATTGGGAACAGACGGAAGAATCCTTCCAGGCCATGGGCCAGGCTTTCATCATCGCAATCATTCTCATCTATATCTTGATGGTGGCACAGTTTGGATCATTCAAACAACCGTTCGTCATTCTGGCGACGATTCCTCTGGCCATAGTTGGATCGATAATCGGCTTGGCGTTTGGAGGCCAAACCTTTGCCCTGGTTGCTCTCATCGCCATCGTGGGGCTTTCAGGCGTGGTGGTCAACGCAGCCATCCTGCTGGTTGATAATGTGAATGCCAGAATCAGGTCTGGAACTGATACCAAGACCGCGTTGATCGAGGCGGCCCAAACCAGACTGCGCCCCATTATCCTTACGGCCGTGACCACTATGGGCGGGCTCTTGCCATTGACAATGGCACAGGAAGGGTGGCGACCCCTGGGCTACGCCTTCATCTTCGGTCTCGGATTTGCCACTCTCTTGACGCTCATCGTCATCCCGGTGGTCTATTTTACCTTGGAGAGAAGAAAAGGAAACGAGTGAGGAATTGCCAAAATGCTGAATTGCGGGATTGCTGGATTGCCTGAAGACAGCTGATCTGAAGCTTCGCATCAGTGGGGCAGGTCAGTGGCGCAGGCGTCCCTGCCTGCGATCTTCCTCTGCCTGCCATCCCATCCCCAAGCTTCGCTTGCCACGCCATAGCCTTCTGGCGAAGGCGGGTCGGGAGTCCCGCGTACTGCGCGGGATCGGGAGCTTTGTCGATCCTATCCCACATTCCAGCATCAGTGGGGCAGGTCAGTGGCGCAGGCATCCCTGCCTGCGAACTTCCCCTGCCTGCCATCCTGTGTGCATCCTACGACTGATGGATCATCCCCCGTAGGGGCATGGCATGCCATGCCCAAATTCCCAGCTCTCAGCATGTGTTCCGACCCATTTCGGATCCGCGACAAGACGGAATCATCGAGGGACAAACATGAAAGAGAAGAGGTGCTGATCATACGAGATACATGTGCGGCCATCTGGTACTTTATTACCATTCAGTCTTGACTTTTTGGTAATCTGCACCAATCCGGCCATATATGGATATGGCCGGGGCATCGAGTATCGCCGACTTCGACAGACCCCACCCATGAGGATGTCATAGTCGGCTGATCCTTGCGTCCTCTGTTCTCTCTGGTCCGCTGGTTAGCGGATTGCAGCCGTAGCCCCGCGTACTGTGTGGAATTCGCGATCGGGGCGAGGCCAATAGAAGTGGCAAGGATGTGATGTCGAAATGTGAAGTTGTTTCTGCGCGAACCCTAAGGATTGAACCAATTCTCTATGTGAAGGCCTTGAAAATCGGCATAGTCCGAAACGTTCCGCGTCACTATAATCAAACCTTGGACCTTTGCCACGGCCGCTATCTGCCCGTCAGCGAATGGCAACATCCGACCTACTTGCTCAAGCCGGGCACGCTCCGCTGCATGCCATTCAGCTGCCTGTTCATCGTACGGGAGAATCGGCAGCGAGAGCGCAAGAACTTGATGCATGTAACGCTCGATCTTGCGACGGCGAGCGGACGGGAGGAGACGGTAACATCCGTAGAGCAGCTCATTCCAGACCACTGCAGACGTAGCAACTTCATCCCGATACCGCTCCAATCTCCGCATGACACCCTCATTGGGGCACGGCCTGAGTGGTTCCGAGAGCACATTCGTGTCCAACAGATAACGTCGGGTCACAGTGCAAACTCGCGCCCAGATGATTGGTCACGCACGTTGGCGTATACCGTATCTATGTCAAAATCAGCCAGCTCAGTGCTTTTTCGGAACTCCATAATCCCTTCCCAGAGGTCTCGCCGATCCCCGATGATTCGCTTGAATTCATCCACAGAAAGAAGGAACGCCACTGGGCGACCCCTACGAGTCAATTCTGCGAAGCCATCTTTTTCGACACTCCGGACTATCTGGGGAAAATTGTTGCGTGCTTCCGTTATCGAGTACTGCCTCATCATGCGCTCCCTCCTGTTCTGTACAGAACTATGTGCATTATGCATAGAACTGGCTACATTGTCAAGTGAAGCAGCTTACCAATCAAGCCATTCACGCAACATCAAAAGAGGCATCTAAATGTACTTCGAACCAGAATCGCTTCTTGTTCCATCACCTCCCGCCACACTATCCAAAACATGCATCCCTCTTGACACCCTGAATCAGGATCCTATCTTAGGATCGTATATTCGGTCCCCATCATGTGGCCCCAATAAATGAATGAGAGGTATTCTGTGAAGCAAGCGAAGTTCAGTGTCCATGAGGCTCAGGTCTCCTTCTTGGATGAGCATGCGATGTACGGCTTCAAGGATAAGAGCTCCATGGTTCGATCGGCGCTTGCCCATTTGAAGGAAAAACTTGACGCTCAACAATTGAAGGAGTCGGCAGATCTGTACGCTGAGATTTACGAAGAGAGCGCCGAGCTTCAGGATCTGGCAAGAACCGGCACGTTGGAGTGGCCTCAATGATGGAATTGAAGCGCGGAATGGTGATAGATGTGAATCTTGACCCAACTCTCGGTTCGGAGACCGGGAAAGTGTGCCCCTGTATTGTTGTCACCAATGATATCTACAACGAACGCGTCCCGGTTATCCAAGTAGTGCCTATCACGGCGTGGAGTTCGAAGAAAGCGCGGATCATGACCAACATTGAATTGCTCCCTTCCAGCGAGAACGGACTGAGCGAAAAATCTATTGCCGATTGTCTCCAAACTCGTCCCATCGATTGGCGCTGCCAATTCGTCAGAGTGAGGGGCGCGCTAGAGCCTTCCACTATGAATGATGTTGGTGAAGCATTGCGCACAGTATTTGATCTTCGTTGATGAGCCATCCCGCATGGTTCCAGCCTAAGTGGGGCAGGCCCCTACCTCCCACTCCATCCCCAAACTTCGTCTCGAACTTTGTCTCGAACTTCCTCAATTCATGCCGAAGTCTCTTCCCTGAATGTTCCCCTCATCCTGACCCACATTCCAGCCTTAGTGGGGCAGGTCAGTGGCGCAGGCGTCCCTGCCTGCGATTTTCCCCTGCCTCCCATCCCATCCCCAAGCTTCATCGGGAGCTTCGTCGATCCCAAGGGTCCGTAGCCTTGGCGCACAGATTTGCTGTAGAATTGGTCTCCCTCATGTAGGGGCACGGCATGCCGTGCCCACTGGCTTGTCACGGCGTAGTCCCGCGTTCTGCGCGGGATGGAAATGTGAAGTCATTCCCGCGCGAACCCTTGCTCTGATCCCCGTCATCGGAACTACTTGACACCTGATCATAAATCTACTATTGTAATAAGGACCAGCCTAGACCAGACCAGGCAGAATGGAGAAACACTGATGATCGTGAATACCGTATCTGAAGCAAAAGCCCAACTATCCGCGCTCATTGAGAGAGTACGAGCTGGCGAGGAAGTCATCCTCAGCAAGGCAGGCAAGCCTGTGGCGGTGTTGGTGGCATACCAGGATTATCCCAAGAAGCGTAAGCCTGGCGTACTTCGGGGCAAGATCCGGATCGCTGCTGACTTCGATGATCTCCCAGAGGATATCGCCGATGCTTTCGGCGCCCTGGGATCATGAATCTGCTTCTCGACACGCATGTTCTACTGTGGTGGCTGGATGATAATCCTACTCTTGCGGCGCCAGCCAGAGAGGCTATGGCAGATGGTCGCAATCCGGTCTTCGTAAGTGCTGCCACCATCTGGGAGATCACCATCAAGAGGGCGCTGGGAAAACTCGACCTTCCTGACGAGTTCAGGGGCATTCTTGCCAAAGAGCCATTCAGACGCCTGGATGTGACGGCGGATCATGCCTTTCAGGTCGGGGATCTACCCCTGCATCATCGCGATCCCTTCGACCGCATGCTGGTGGCACAGTGCCAAGTGGAGGGCCTGACACTGGTCACTCGGGACCCAAGAATGAAGCGCTATGATATCCCTGTGCTTGATGCTTGAAGCAGTGCGGGGATCAGATCCTCCCAGGACATATCAGCATCAAGACCCAACCCTCCCTCTATTCTCTGATGCGTAAAGATACGACCAGTTTAGGGAACCAGCGGCGGTCTCCACCGATTCATGCCCCGGTTGTTGCCAGTATCGTTCAGATCTATGGCGGCGACCTGGGACGGCGCTATCGCCTGACCGAGGAGATCACCATCGGACGTGACGAGTCCAATGCCGTGATAGTGGACCTTACGACCGTCTCTCGCCGTCACGCGCGGCTATTCGAGAAGGACGGCCTTTGGCACGTGGTCGACATGGAGAGCACCAACGGAACCTATGTGAACGGCGAAGAAACGCAGGATGAGACACGCCTTTCGAACGGCGATCTGCTGAAGCTCGGTGGCGCTGTCTTCAAATTCATCGAAGGCGGCAACATCGAGGCCCTCTATCACGAGGAGATCTACCGCCTGACCATCCTCGATGGTCTGACCGGGGTCCACAACAAGCGCTATTTCCTCGAATTCCTTGAGCGAGAGATGACCCGCTCCACACGGCACGGTCGACCGCTCTCACTGGCCATGGTGGACATCGATCACTTCAAGCAGGTAAACGATACCTATGGCCACGTGACTGGCGATCACATCCTCCAGAGCCTGGCGCGGCTCATCTCCGCCGATATGCGAAGGGATGAGCTCCTCGCCCGCTATGGAGGCGAAGAGTTCGTATTCGTGCTCCCGGAAACAGACAGCACTCAAGCCGAGCTGTTCTGTGAGAGGATCCGCCGACTCGTGGAGAAACAAGTATTCGAATTCGACGAAAAGGAGATCCGAGTCACCATCAGCCTGGGTGTTGTATCCATGCGGCAAGCGTTTGGCCTCGACGACTTCATCGGGGCCGCTGACGAGCATCTCTACATGGCCAAACAGGCCGGCCGCAACCAGGTCATCGGCGACTCCGCCGCCCCGTCCAGCCGTAGCCACACCACGACAAAGACCGAATGACTCCGCCATCTGGCCTAAAGCCCCGATCAGTGGAGCAGGCCCATCCCATTCCCAAACTTCGCTTACCACGCCGTAGCCTTCTGGCGAAGGCGGGTCGGTAGTCCCGCGTACTGCGCGGGATCGGGAGCTTCGTCGAGTCCGAACCAAGTTTCTTCAGGTAGTCTTGGGGCGAACTGATTGGGCTTTGGGGGATGTTGGAAAGTGTCGTGGCAACCAGGAATAGTTCATATTATTCTGAGGCATCTGTGCCCAGCACCCTCTGCACCAATGTCCCCCAAAGCCCCCTCAGCCCAAATACTCAGGCCTCCCACAGGAGGGGACACGCATGCCAAGAGCGGCCTACGGGCAACCGTCGTCTTTCCAGCCGAGATCCCTCAATGTCCGCCTCGCATCCTCTATGACGTAGTCCTCGTCATCGGAAAGGCGCTTCAATAGCGGCTCAATGGCTCTGTGGTCGCCCCTTTGCTTCAAGGAGAAAATGGCGGATGACCTGACCATTTCGTCCTCATCATCCAGGGATGCCACCAGCGCATCAAAACTCTTTGCATCTTGGAATCGACCCAGAGCCCACACAGAGGCCCTTCTCACAAGGGGATTCGTCGACTTCATGCTCGCGAGAAGCGGTTGGACGGCGGTACTGTCAGCAAGCTCCCCTAGGGCGTACGCTGCTGAGCTAATCACCCGAGAGTGCTTTGCTCCTAGGTTTCCTATCAAATGTGGAACTGCATATCGCTCTGACCAAGGAAGGCGACAAGCCTCGATACAGCTCTTGCATCGCCGATCATACCTAATGATTTCACAGCCTCATGGCGGACGGATTCGTCCGCATCATCGAGGGCTGTCAACAGCGCCTCTATCGCTCGATCATCTCCTATCCTGCCCAACGCCCTGGCTGATTCCCGGCGGACCTTCGGATACTTATCCGTCAGAATGTTGAGCCACTTGCAAAACCCCTCCGCGAGGGTGGTTTTGCAAGTGGCTCAATCCATAGATTTACTAGAGATTTATTCCGATCCCGAAATGAAAATGGCGCCCTATCGGGCCCACGATCTGGTCGGACTCGAGCCAATTCCTTCATGCCGTGATCGGATGTCGCTCGTAAGAGAAGCTTCACTGCTTCTCGTGATTCCCTCGGATCAGATTGTGCAACTCAGCCGCAAGGAATTCCATCTCAGATCTGCCAAGCACTTTCTGCACCAACGTCCCCCAAATACCCTAACCTCTCTTGGTTCGGAAATGATGTTCCCAGAACCTCGAATGGCGTTACATGCGGTAATCATTGTGAGGCTCAGGATGAGAAAAAGAACAGAACTCAAGCGGATCACTATGCCCTCCTATCACGAACCTCATATCGGACGTGAGCCCCCGTTGGAGGGCAGAGTTCCTCTTCGCAGGGAAAACCGATACAAATCCAAAACCCAAATGCTCAGATGACTAAAATACTCCAGCCGTTCTCACCGCACCTATACACATACCATGATAAATCCCGGTCGATTCAACCAGTTCTAGTCGCGAGAGCATGGCTTGCGCACTCCAAAGCTAATGCTAGAATATGCTCCTGATCATCAGCAAGAAACCAATGATTATGAGCGGGATACCGAAAGGGGCCGCGACGACTATCACGGTGAGCAAAATGCCGATGACCATCAGCACAAGCCCAAGAACGGCAGCCACGAGCCGACTGGTCAGACGAAGTATGAAGGAAAGTAGGCGCCAGAGCGCCACGAATGGCCAAAGCAGTATCATCACGTTCTTATCTCCTTAACCCGAACTTCTCATCCCGCGTCAGCCGCGGGACTTGGTTACGCTCTATCGGCTTCCAGATACTTCGATGAATGAGATCAACTTCCTTGAGTTCAGCGTTTTCATCTCACGACCGTCGTAGAGAGACTCTCTCGAGGGTTCATACCATGACTCTCTACCCTTCTTGCACACTGTCAGAATCGCCTTCGCATGACCAATCTAGTCGCCAGCGGCTACGAACCGAATCGCCTGCCCGCCGCCAGGCGCCAACCGAAGCTGGAGGGTCGTCGCATTGTCAACCGGGATATGCTCTATTTCAATATCGTACGGACTGCTCTCCCAGTCCGCAGCCGGCCCATCACGATAGATCTCGGCCATATACTGCGTGCCCGATTCGAGAAAGCGCAGCGGTGCCTCCAGCACACGTCCCTCCTCGTCAGTGATGCTTCCCAGATACCAGTCATCACTGTTCCTGTCTTTCCGTGCAATGATCACATAATCGCCAATACGACCATTGAGAACACGGGTGTCTTCCCAATCGGTCGGCACGTCGACAATGAATTGGAATGGCTCCGGTCGTGCCTCGTAGTTCTCCGACAGGTCAGCGGCCATATGCAGTGGGCTGTAGAGCACAACATAGAGGGCCAACTGCTTCGCAAGCGTGGTGTTGACACGGTTGTCGGGCCGATGGTCTTCCAAGAGCAGGTCGAAGATGCCGGGCGTGAAATCCATGGGTCCGGAGAGGAGTCGAGTAAACGGAAGGATTGTCGTATGCTCGGGTGGGTTTCCCCCTTTGGGCCCCCACGCGTTGAACTCCTGACCGCGAGCGCCTTCTCGTGTCATCATATTCGGATAGGTACGCCTGATGCCCGTGTCCTTGATCGGCTCGTGCACGTCAAGCATGAGATGGTGTTTGGCGGCTTCTTCTACCGCCTTTCGGTAGTGCCGAACCATGAACTGGCCGTGATGCCATTCACCTTGAGCCTTTCCATTCTCATCGAGTCGCTTGATGCCTTGACCGTGATTGACGTACCCTGTCTTAACCGCTCGAACTCCCAAACGCTCGTAGTAAGCGAATGCATCGGCCATTTGACGCTCGTAGTTGGAGATCCCACCGGAGGTCTCATGATGACCGATCAGACGGACACCCTTATCTGCCGAATAGCTGGTCACCTCCACGATATCAAAGTCAGGATGGGGCGTGGTGAACTGGAATTTGTCGCTGTTTTTGATCCAGTCGCCATCCCAGCCGACGTTCCAGCCCTCAACCAAAACGCCATCGAAGCCATGAACCGCCGCGAAATCGACATAGCGCTTTGCGTTGGCGGTTGTCGCGCCGTGTCGAGGCCCGGATCCCCACGTAGACTTGTCTAAGTGCATCTCCCACCAGATGCCGATATACTTGCCTGGTTTCACCCAGGAAACATCGCCGAGCTTGTTTGGTTCGTTCAAGTTGAGAATGAGATATGAGGTGATCAGACCACCCGGGGTGTCGGCTATCTGGACCGTTCGCCAGGGTGAATGCATCGGAGTCGAGGTTTTCACCTTGATGCCGTCTGACCACGGAACGAGATCCGCCTTCAGGACATTGCCATCCTTCCGCATCAGGGTCATGCTGGCAAAATCGGTGAGAGCTGCTTCGTGAATGCTCAGGTAGAGACCATCTTCCGTCTCTATGGTAAGCGGCGTATGAACCATATCGATCTTGCTGATGGGCGATTGTTGATAGAGGTACTCGTACCGGTTCCACCAATACGCCCCAATCCACCAAGCCTGGTGGTTTCCAGCCAAAGCGAATTCGGTCAATTCATCCAGAATCTCGATGTCGTTGAGCGAAGGCTGTTCCGGAATCTCGTAGCGAAACCCGATGCCATCGTCGAAGACACGAAACACGATAGCCATGGTTCGCTTGGGCGCGGAAATCTCGACTAGATTGATGCGTAGTTCGTTGTAGCTATTGCGAATCACTTTCTTCTCGCCCCAGGGTTGTGTCCAGATCTCATCGAAATGGCTCGTATCACAGGATGCCACGTGAAACCCGTCGGCCAGCAGCGGCGCATCTTCCAGAATGAAACCGAGCCGCGATGGGTTGATAACCTCTCTTCCGAACCGGGTGACCTGATAGTACGGTGCGCCGTCCTGCAACATGAATGACACCGTTACGATGCCAAGGGGGGATGTCACGGCATACTCCTGGCCTGGAGAGATTTGAACAAAGATTCCGCACAGAAGCATAAGCGATATGATTCTCATGGATTCACTCCCTATTGTTCAGTTCGCGGCTAACCCGGATCTCTCCCCAACCTTCGGCTGCAGCAGCCGATATGACAATGTCCGCATTATTAGGGCATGTCCAGGAATAACCTTAACACTCTGACATCTCATCTTTAGGTCACCTTTGATCGATCCTCACTCGCAGAATCCTCGAAATAGCTTAGCCCGAACTTCTCACCAGCTTCCGGCTGCAGTCCCGCGTCAGACGCGGGACAGAGGATACGCCTGCGGCCGGCCTCGGTCGCAAGCCTTGCGGGCAATGCCATCTCAACCATTTCATGACGAAGGCCGGTGAGAAGTCCGGGTTAGGTGCTTGTTGTCTCCGAAGAATCGGAGACTGACTCCCTGACAGTCGGTGCCGGCGTCCCATGCAGAATGGTAGGAGACCCTGTCAGTTACAGCGTGATACATATGTGTCTTCGCTGTTCGTTGGGTCGACCGCGAATCGTGAACGCAAGAATCGATCAATGGGCAAAGATCTCACGGTGCCCCTATGTAACCCAACGCGCGCAGTTGTTTGCTCAGGGATGCAGAGATAGCCCGAGGTTCAGTACGATCCGTATCACCCAGGTTCGGTTTTTGCGACAAACTGAGCCCTTCCCTCAAAAGAGACGCCATCTGAGCCACCAGTTCAGGAGCTTCGCTCACTCGGTTGTGTCTCTCGGCGGGATCTTCGTCCAGCAAGAACAGTTCAGTAGTTGCCGGATAATACCAACACGGCTTCTTTATCTCTTTTGATGCCCAGTATTTGCTATGAATCGGTTCCACATATTTGATTTCTTGAGACAAGACGCACGCCTTTGACGGCCATCGCTCTCCTTCAGGCAAATCAAGTGCCAGAATTGGGATCCGCCTCTCCAAGGTTTCGCTGTTCAGCAGTGGCTGAAGGTTCATACCATCGCCGGCATGTCGGAAGGGGAGACCCAGCAGTTCCACAGCAGTCGGTAGGAAGTCGACGATGCTCACTTCCGACTCCACTTCCCTGATGCCCTTGTTCGATAGATTAGGAGTATAGAGCATGAACGGCACATGAAGGAGTTCATCGTACAAAGAAGTCGAGGAATGCTCGGCGAAAACAGTGGAATGGTCCCAGAACTCCTCCCCATGATCGCTCAAGATGACAACCACCGTATTTTCCCAAAACCCCGACCGGCTCAGATTGAGGAGAAACTCCGCTGCCGCATCACAAGCCGTCCTGACTCCTCCGTCATAAGCTGCTTGGACGTATGTGCTTTCTTCTTTGCTCAAGTTTGTGCAGATCGAGAAACCTTTCGGCACGAGGGGCTCTCCCACTGAGAGATCACCCAGCCGGCCGTGAGGAAGTCCTTCACAGAAAACGTCTCTTGTGTATGGCATGTGGGTCTCATACGTATGTAGGAAAAGAAAGAATGGCGTAGGATGTTCCCCCGACATCCATGCCTTTGCTTCGGGAAAAGAATGCTCAATCTTTCCATACGCAACGTCGGGCCAGTGGTATTCGTGAAAGCCTTGTTCGAACCCGGCGAAACGCAGTATCCCGCCACCGGTGAATCCTGCGCAATAGTACCCATTGGCCCTGAGGATCTCGGCAAGCGTCTCGCTCTCAAGGGGAACATCCGCGGCTCCACAAGCATTGAGATATCTCGAAGTTAGGAATCTGGATATCGCGGGAAGAGTCCACGGTGCCGGAGAATATGCCTTCTTGAACAGAAAAAAACCTTTTGCCTCGAGCAGTGAATCTAGTCTTCCTGAAGTGGGGCGTTCAGTATACTCATAGCAACCCAATCTGCCTGCTCTCAGGGTATCGAGGATGATGAGAATCAGGTTCAACTTCTTGGATGTCGCTGATGATCCACGAAAAAACATAGGCTCGCACACCGCCAGGAGTGAGCTGTCTCCCAAAAGAACAAAACGAACGGCACTGGCATTTCTCGGGAATGCCGAGATGTTAACGGATAACTCACGCCAATGAGAAATGTCCTTATTGGTGATCTCCCATGAATCAACCTTCCGCCAGCTTCGTCGAGTTCTTGCCTCCAATGTCAGGGTGGCGGTCTGACATGCCGTACCGTGCTTAAGCCCGAGTGCCCAGAATCGAAAACATGATTCACTCAGTTTGGTAGGCATGTCAAACGTCAATGTATCGCCCGTAACCAAGGCAACACCAGACCGTGTACATCCGTCCGAAGAGACCGGAAACTTCCTGTAACGACAGCCTGAACTGGCGTTGCCTGATCTATCTTCTGCGAGCCATCCAAGAAAAATCCGTGCTCTGGCAAGTTGAATGGAATCGGCCTCGGCGCCAACCGAAATGCCCACAAGAGAGTTCAAGTTGAGCCCGGTGTTCGATTCGGCGAGATGCTCAACCTCAAAACCGTCAGCACCGGTGAGCGGTACTGGAAGGAGACACTCCACATTTCGCCCTTTTAGTACTATCGTTTTGCTCACTGTTTTCCCGGTCGTGCCTCTTAGCCGGATGACAAGACTACCTTCGTCCTTCCACGGTTTTTGGGATGTCAACCTAACGAAAATCTTTCCACCGGCCTCAATTGAAGCGGAAATGGGGATCAAGGACCTGACAGATTGCCCACTATCCCGGGGCTCGTTCTTCATCCCATGGCTCTGCTTTATGAGGGAACGGACTGCGGGTTGTCCAACAGCCTCTACAACAACGTTCCAGCTTCCGGTCGGTTCGCCGTCGGTGATCTGGTCAAGAAGACCGACGAAGGATGGTTGTGGGCCGGCACAGGCATTGAGCAGACACGATGCACACGCCAACACCGTCTTCAGCATGCTCTGGAAATACCGCTGTCCCCGGGGCGCATGGAATCTGCTTTCACCCAGCAGTGGTACGCGTGGATTACTGCCAAGATGTCTTTTTGCCATAGGTATGTTCCTGAGTCACCAGACTAACCCGGATTTCTCATCCCGCGTCCGACGCGGGACTTCGCTTCGACAGCCAGTGAGAAGTCCGGGTTAAGCAATTGGACATGCGACCGCGCACACGCGTCGTGAGAAAGAATCAGAAAAACCATTACCTTTCTGAATGATACAGCTAACCCAGGAACTTAGGGCTCGCGCAGAAATAATCCACATTTCGACATCCCATCTTCATCCAGCCTCCGGTGGGCACGGTCCGCCAGCTGGCGGATACCCCTACATGGGGGAGACTAATTCTGCCGACAGGAACGGGCAAAATAGTCGGTTTGGCGGGAGTTCGACGATCAGGCAAGACATTCCTCTCTTTCGAGACCATCCGGCGGTTAGTTGCTCAAGGGGTAGATCGCCGACTGGTCACTTAGATCTGGTGGGCTTTAGGGGTAGTTGTTTACCATGAAATTCCGTGGATATACAAAACAGGAATATACTGAAAGGCATATCCAAATCATGCGCACGGCGGCAGAGGATTTCCTCGGGCATCCTTAGGATGCCGGTGATCTTCTGGACTTTGCCATCAGCAGCCTTCTAGGATATGACCACGTTAAGAGGATTAGGTGGTTTGAATTCTCACGAAAGCAGATGGTTTGTTCTACCTCAGTGCGAGCCATACTGGAGAAGCCAAGGAAGACGCTTGAGGAAGATGATGATTCCTCCTTCCTCCGTCTCTTCAACAAGTTGAACCCGGAAAAATGGTCAGCTGAGGCTATCGCGGACTTCGAGCGAACGGATGTCGAAATGACAACACCGGCACATTTTAGCAACAGCGAGTGGTTCGATGGCGAGTTCAAGAAGATTTGCAGCTGGGAGGATTTCACATAGCGCCGTTTCCGAAGCTGTGGACTCGCGAATCGAAATGCCTTTCAGGTTGGGAAACAATGGCCATGTGAGTACAGAAACGAAATGTGTGCTGCCGCGATGGACATACCTATCCCGAACTTCTCACCATCTTCCTGCTGGAATAGTTCCGTGTCTGCAGCGGGACTACAAAAGCCCGGTGAGAAGTCCGGGCTTCATATCCGAGAATGACCACTATCGGTCCAGGGATGGACATGGTTGCAGGATTGAGGGGCGATATGGACCTCCGATCAAAGATTGCGAACTCCGGCCTCAATCGACGAGGTTTCAGGTTATGGCCCAGCCACGATGAGATAATGCACGACCAGGGCGGCCGTGCAGAGGAGACCGAAGAGCATGTTGTGCTGGGCGGTGGCGCCGTCGAGCGCGACGAAATCAAGGGGTTGGCGTGGTGCCTCTTTCGCTCGCGCTTTGCACCAGAGTTTGTGCGCGCTGGGGAATGCAAGCCCGGTGAGAAAAAACGTCAGTGGCATGGGCGCCGTACTCAAGGGAACGATGCGGGGCACAGCCATGAGGGCGCAGATGATCACGAATGGTGAAAAAACCAAGAAGCCATAGTACAAGAGTGAACCTCTGTCGCCCAGAAGCGATGCCACGGTGATAATGCCGGACTTCATGTCACCTTCCGTATCACGCCAGTTGTTGGCGTGAAGGATTGCAATGACGAGCAATGCCATTGGCACAGCCCATATCACGGGCAGCCATGAGAACGATTTCGTCTGCACGACCCAGGCTCCCAGGGCTCCAAGAATACCGAAGTTCAAGAACACGGCAACATCACCCAGTGCATGGTATTTGAGCGCCAGAGGGCCGGCCGTGTAGAATACGCCGATGAACACACCAATGGCGCCGATGACAAGCAGAACCATCCCCGTCTTCCATACCAAGAAGAGCCCGAGGAGCGAACCGATGCAGAGGAGGACGATGGAAGCACGCAGAATTGTCTGGTCCGAGAAATAACCACGCACAATGGCGCCGCTCCCGGGTGTGGGGTCCGTGTCGAGTCCTTTTCGGTAGTCATTCACGTCGTTCAGCATGTTGGCCCCTGAATGGAGGCTTACTATGGCGAGAATCGCCGCGAGAAACAGCCACACATTCAGCGGTAATCCACCAATCGCCACTGCCATGGCAGTGCCGAATAGAACGGGCATGGTGGATGCAGGCAGCGCGAAGGGACGGATCGCCACCAGCCATTTGTTGAGAACAGTCACTTCTTCCTCTTGCATGATGAAACCTCGTGAGCATCTCCACCATCTCGCCCTTCGGTTCCTCGGCTTTGCTCGAGACGGGTAGGCTCCCTTCGACTACGCTCCCTTCGACGTGCTCAGGGCAGGCAGGACAGGCAGGGACAGACGACGAGCGTTGGTGAGAAATGCGGGTTAGATTTTCCGATCTACCAAAGCACTAGCTGAGCGCTATCGATCATGCCGACCGTATGCAGCTCGAATTGACTTGATCGCGCGTCTGAGCCAGATGAAGATTCGATACAAGCCCTCAACTAGAAATGACCGTGGTTGCACATAGAATATGGCCTTGACCGATTCCGGTGTTTCCGGCAGCAGGTCAGTCTCATCTGTGAGTACGCCCTGGGTGACGGCGAGCCGGCGTATCGGTGTCCAAGGAAAAATACGGATGTGATTGAGGGTTCCCATGAGGCCCCGCGATCCCAACTGCCGCTTGAGTCTCATGCCGAAAACTATGGTGCGAGCGAAGGAGCCCAGAGACTCGCCTGGGGCATTAACCATGAAGTTATACATGACGGTCATGCCTGCTATTCGTTTGGCTATTGTCAGAGTTCTGAATATGTCCTTGTCCGTGTATTTCTTGTGCATCTTGCTCAGGACGTGATTGTCCATGAAATCAGGCGAGAACTCAAACAATCTGCATCCCGCTCTCACTGCGAGATTGGCGAAGGATTCATCGAATGGCACGATAGCAAAGAAGGCCTTCCACTCAATGTCGAGATGACGTCTCAGGATTTCATGGCATATGGCTTCGGCGTGGGTTTTGGGCATATTAAAGACCGAATCAGTGAAATGAAATGACCGTATGCCGAAGCGCCTTGTCCATTCTTGAATCTCATCGACTACGCCTTTTGGATCTCTAATGCGAATGCTTCGGCCGGACAGGAATGGGTAGTTGCAGTACGCACAATGCAAGACACAGCCGCGTTTGGATTCAATGCCGAAGGCAAAGCGAGATTCGGAGTACAGGGATGTGTCGAAGGCATTGAAGTCAGGCATAGACATCTGTTCCAAACATATCGGAGGGCGATCACCGGTAAAAGCGACCTGCCCATCTCTTCTCAGCCAGATCCCTCGTACCTTGTCCGGTTCGCCGATTGTTGACACGAGTTCGACTATCGTCTCCTCGCCCTCACCCGTAATGCCTATGTCGATCTGTGGGATCTTCGACATGATGGTTTCTGGGAAGAGCGTGAAGGCCGGTCCCCCTACCACGATGGGAACATCGGAACACCACTGGCGAACCGCGTCTACCGTAGAACGGAGCGATTCCAAAGGAGACACGAAGGCCAGAGGAGTGTTGCTTAGGAAGAGATCTTCATACTCGATACTGTCGACGTTTCTGAAAGAGATCCCGATCATGTCAGGAGTCTCTGCCTCCAGAATGCGCTGCACTGTACTTCCTTGGTGCTGCACGCAATTGAGATCAAGTGCAATGGGCGATGCCTGCCCCGAAAGAGACGCACAGAGCCGAGACACAGCTATGGGGTAGATCGGAGGCGTGTTCTGTGGCCATCTGAGCTGTATGAGGAGTATCTTCATCAGTGCTCTCTATGTTGGTGCGCGCGAGAATGCAAGAATCATATTCGCATCTCTGAGATTGATCTTTCGCGATCTTCGAGTCCTGATGCGAGTGAGCGCGGAAGATATATCATGTGATTATTGCAGTCAGCCGCGATGTCATCGGGCTAGACGGATTGCGGAGACACTTGACCCAAAGTTACTTGCTTTCCTTGCCGCGCCATGGACGACTGTTCTCGGGAATCTCGACCATTCCAGGACGGCCTACCCAGAAGGGCACAAGGAGGTCCAAATGAACTCACCTCTTCTCGGTCTCATTGTCTATCTATTCATCATCGCAGGCGTCGGGATCTGGACATGGGGGAAAAACCGAACCAAGGAGGATTTCATCCTTGGCGGCCGCAGGCTTGGGGCATGGGTGATTGCCTTCTCGGAACGAACAGCGGCCGAGTCCTCTTGGTTGATCCTTGGCTTATCAGGCGCGCTTTTTGCCATGGGCATGGTCGAGATCTGGACCATCCTTGGCTGTGTGGCCGGCATCATTTTCTCTTGGATGGTGGTGGCCAAGAGGCTTCGGGAGCTTTCGGAGGAATATGGAGCCATCACGCTGCCCGAGTACTTCTTCCGCTTCTGTGGAAAGTATGGGCAGGCGGTCCGCGTGATCAGCATGCTGATCATCGCGTTTTTCTTCTCGTTCTACGTGGCGGCCCAGTTCAAAGGCGCCGGCAAGGTTCTCGATGTCACATTTGGCCTTGATACCTCGCTTGGGATGCCCCTGGCGGCAGTTGTGGTGGTTGTCTACACGATGATGGGGGGATTCACGGCAGTCTGTTTCACTGACGTAGTCCAAGCGATTCTGATGATCATAACACTGGTGGTTATGCCCATTATCGGGCTGCTCTTCATCTCCTCTCACGGCCTCGATATCAGTGAGGCATTGGCAGCGACAGGGAATACGGCCTCTCTCACCGCAGGCAAGGCGGGATGGGCGGGTATTGCCGCCATCATTGGCGGGCTCTCGTGGGGATTGGGATTCATGGGTCAGCCCCATCTTGTGACCAAGTTCATGGCCATCAATGATCCGGAGGCGATTCGCACCAGTCGCCGGATCGCCATCGTCTGGACGATCTTGGCCTATGCCGGCGCCGCATTGATTGGCCTGGTCGGCATCACGCTGGTCCATAACGGCATATTCTCAGCCGAGAGCCTTTCCGGCGTCGCCGCTGATCAGGAACGTATTCTCCCCACCATGGCCAACTTTCTCTTCCCTGCCTGGATCGCGGGAATCCTGATCGCTGGCGCTGTCGCGGCCATGATGTCCACTGCCGACAGTCAGCTCCTGGTTACGACATCGACCATAGTGGAGGATTTCTACTCCAAGGCGCTGGGTCGCCGGATTTCACAGAAAGCTCTGGTCGCCATGAGCCGTGTAGTAACGGTACTTGTCGGTTTGGCTGGATTCGGCCTCGCGGTGACGAGTGAAGAGCTTATTTACGATGTGGTTTCTTATGCATGGGCGGGCCTGGGATCTTCATTTGGGCCTGCCATCGTGCTCTCTCTCCACTGGAAGCGCATGAATGGTGCAGGAGTTGTGGCCGCGATGGTTACCGGGGCGGTATCAACCGCCGTGTGGAAACTGATCCCTGGGCTTGATGCCTTCATATCGGTTCGCTTCATCTCATTCTTCTTGGCCACGTTGGCGGCCGTTATTGGCTCGATTGCTACCGAAGAGAGAAGCAAGTAGCCTGCATATCTCATGGACATTGCGCCTCCCGTAGGATTGTTGCGTGAGGAAGTTTTGGGGTAGCCGAGATGAGCAGGCGCGGCGGATTCAGAGTCTGTCGGATGCGGAACTGTGAGAGCACTTGTAGAGTTGCACGAGCATGTGGAATCCAGATATCAGTTCCTGTTACGAGCATGCGTTGCTCGGATTCAATGGGGAGTCTCGGATGCACCTCGCGAAGAAACCTGGTTCCTTTCCTCGGGTTGTTTACCTGCCCGTTCGATTCTATAGATAACCGCCCAAGGCTTGCTGCCGTGTTTCTGTTCCTTCCGGCCGGCGGTCTCCCACACAGGAATCAAACGGACTCCACACCTGCTGGCATGTGCGCGGAATCTGATATCCGGCTGGTCCGAAGCAATGGATAGTCTGTAGTAGTAGTCGGCTTCTCTCAGAATTCCGCAGTCCGATCTCAGGAGATCCCTTATTGTCAGGACGCTCAGGGCTCTGCTTACATAGCCATGTGATGGATGGGTAAGATCTATTGCCGGTTTTTCTGCAGCAATCACGAGACCTTCGGCGTTCTTTTCCAGGTATGCGACGGCATTTTTCCTGCATGAGACCCAATCCTCGTATGCCATATTGCTCTCGTGAAGACTCCATTCCCCGTGCCCATACCAACCGGTTCGCTCGAAGGCAGAGGCAAGCATAAGGCCAGACGAAATGAAGACCACGAATAATGCTTTCCTTGAACCAGATAGAGATATCGAGCAAAAAAGCGCGATCCCAGGCCAAGCAGGCAGGAGGTATCTCGGAAACTTGTAGTGATATGGAGTGAAGAGAGCAGTGAACAGAAGTGCCACCGTGGGCAAGACTCTCCAGATCCCTCCGAGGGACCAGGAGACCAGGCCCACTGACAGGAACAGGCCCAGAGCCACGCCACTTGGAAGGGAGAAACCTGGAATCAGTAAGGAAGCAAGGATGGCAAGAGGCAGCGGAGCGACAAGGTGGACCTTCCGCCTCGATGAAACTAGAAGTGCCACAGCAACAGGAAGCCATGCCCTTTGATCCACGACCAGTCTCTTCAGCCAGAAAAGCCAACGTTCTCCTATCATGATCCAGGAGAACTTGAAGCCCTCCACGTTCTCGGGAAAAAGGAACCAGCCGTAGTGTATCTTGCAGGCCACAAGCCAGGCTGCATAGACTGCCACAGGGATCCAGAGAAAGAGCCTTGGTATTCGTGATCGATAGAGCCCCAGAGTGGCGAGACCGGCTATAGCGCCTGTAACAAGAACGCCGGGGGCTTTTGTGAGAGCCGCCAGGGAACCCAACACGATATAAGCACCAACCCACCCCTTCTGGACAGAAAGAAGCGTTGCCAGCGAAAAAGCGGTAAGGGGGATGGAAAGCCTGATCAGACGTGCCTGAATAAAGAAGGGAGCCCATGAAGCCAGTAGAAGCGCTGCAGCCGAACCGGCAGCTGGACCAGCGAGGCTGGAGCCCAACAAGTAGATAGTCACTACTGAGAATAATGCGGCAACGAGGATCAGCGCGTGCGCGGACTCCACCTTCGCACCAGCAATACGGAAGACTACGCCCTCAAGGAAGAAGAAGAAGGGGGGATGAACCTCGTCGTCTATAAACGGGTAGAAGGGCCTATCCGCCATCAGCTCGGCATCCGGAATCATATAGGCTTCCCCGTCACCAAAAACAGGGTGGTGAATCGACTTCACGCCCGAGACAACGGTAATGGCCAGCGCCAGTATTAGTCCCCAATGGTGAGGCGAAGCAAGCGAACGCAACAGATGGCGTTTGCTATCCTCTTGGCTTTCCAATCCTGCGACGGTCATATATACCATCCTGATAAAGGCGTGCTCTTGATCCAAGTCATACGATTCCCCAAGGCATTCTGGCCATTGTCAAGGAAAAGGGGGCCAGAGTTCTCACGCAAATGAGAGAAGAGAATCACTGGCTCATTCTCTGGCGAGGCATCCCTATCGTAGAATGACCAGCCTTCGCGAGTCGGTGAGATCGCGCTGTCTCAAGGTACAAATGTAGGTGCCGGCGGGAAGGGCACGGGAGCCGACGGTAGTCGAGTAAAGCCCCGGTCTTTTCATTTCATTCACCAGCGTGAGGACTCGATTCCCCTGCATGTCGTACAATCTCACTGTTACCCAATCCTTGGCAGGAATCGAATAGGCAAGCTTCGTCTCAGAGCTGAATGGGTTCGGGCTGGATCCTTCCAGCTGCAGCGCGAGCGTGCTGGGTCGAGGCTTGTCAGTGATGCCTCCTACCCCGTTTCTGAACTGTACGTCCATGCTGTCCTGGACCGAGTTGCCGTATTCGTCGAAAACCTCCACAAAGAGACGATAGCAGCCGTCGGAATAGTCAGAGGTGACAAATGCCAACGCTTTCTCCTCCAAAACAGCCAAGGAGTCACCGTTGTTGTTGGTGATGATGTGGTAGAAATTCCGGTCCATACTCATCCAACTTGAAGGCACGAGGAGGTCGTCACGCTTGTAGAGCAGCGTGGCAAAAGGCTCGTAGTGCTCGCAGGCGTAGAAGTCATATGAATGGTTCAAGATCTGGCCAAGAGTTCTTCGAAAGACGATGTCCCCAGTCTCCATCTCATTCACCCAATAGTAGATCCGGTATGCCGGTTGTACCCAGGGTGAGTCACCCACATAGTCTCGCACCTTGATGATGATATCAATATCGCCGTAGAGGCTGTCTGGGGCGAGGTAGTTGCTCGTTTCGTTTTCGCAGAACGCAAACTTCGAGGTTTCGAATACCGGATCGATGACCGGCGGGATAAGATCGGTATCCGGGGTCAGGGACAAAAGCGGGTTAAACAGGATGCCCCATTCATCATCCTGATACTGCCATTCAAGTCCAGAGTCACGGATTTTGACGAAATGAATATGCCCCCAATCATCCGCCCAATGGATGATGTCACCGAGGTAGTCGTGTACTTCTACGGTATCACCAACATCCACCTGAATGCTCTCTTCGATGAGGTGAGCATAGAGCCATCCTTCGGAGGGCTCGGCGGTCTGTTCCTTGCTCACGGCAACACGCCAGTAAATGGCGCCACCCAGGGTGAGTACGCATTTGACGATGCCTCTCTGCACCGCATAGGTGGGCTCACCCACCGGCGTGATGATATCAAGCCCCTGATGGAGGTACGACCAGTCCGAACCGTATCCACCCATGTGCTGCTCATAGTAGTTCCATACCGTGTGTACGCTATCGAAGGGGGCGAATGGCCAGGGGATCGGCTCATATTTGGAGAAGGTTTCGGCACTGGTGTCCTGCGTTCTCCTCTGCGGCAACTTCCTGGCGGTGCCAGCTCGCGCCTCAAGAAGCTCACCTTGCCGGGAATAGATTCTCGCCAATCCTTGCGTTCGGCTCTCCATCCGGTGTTGGATCCCCACCGCGACGTACCCATCCTGCACAATCAAATCACGGTATGCCTGCCCGCCATCGGCTTTGCGAGAAAATAGCAGTTCTCCCGTGGAGAGTGAATAGGCTTGGAGTGCGTTTTTGTAGATGACTGCCACGAGGTCATCTTTGGCACTCACTCTGACCTTGCGGCAGAAAGGGGAACACGCGAGGAACTCATACTTCAGGGCGCCATGCGAGAAGATTCTGAGTTCGTCTTCGTTTGCGAGAACAATATGATTGCCGTCATGGGAGACGTCGAATCTCACGGCAGTCGGATAGGTCTCGATGTCTCCGCTCTCAGGAGAGATAAGCTCGAACTCTTGAGGAGTTCCTACGCCGAATCTCGTTCCACGGGGCGTGAAACCAAAGAGAGCGGCACGCTTGAAGGTCCTCGAGAAGAGAGGTTCTCCTTCCTCGGAGTAGAAGTGAATGGTCAGTTGGCCCAAGTAGTGCTTTCGATGATCCATGAATGCGATGAGCCCGGTATTCGAGACATAGGCGTCGGAACCAGGCACGGATTGGATCGTACACTGCAAGTCATTCTGTCGAAACAGACGGAAATCCGAAAGCTCACGCACTTCATCGCCCACGCGGTCGATCTCATAACGCGCCCAGAAGGAGTCATCCTGGGAGCTCACCATGGCGTCTGCCCGGGAAGTGGTTCGAGAGAAGAGCCCATTGGATTGAATGCAGGGTAGATCCGTTGCGATATGCTCGCCGGCGTGACCACTGGCATGTGCCGTCCCGAGGACAAGGAGCGTCAAGAGGATGCAGAAGGAGTTGAGAAGGGATGGCGGCATTCTATGCTCCTCGGTTCTTTGACGAATAGGTGGCAAATTCCACACGTGATCCCACGCAGGGATCGGCATCGGGCGGCGACTCATCCCCATTCGCGGCGGAAATTCTCTTTGGCGCCCGGTGTGGGATACAGATCGAGAACCCACAAGATAGGTTATCGGGTCATGTCATGTAACCGATTTCATGAGGCCGGGCTTGCCCCAGAACTTCTAGCCCGGATTTCTCACCGATCCCGCGTCGGCCGCGGGGCCGCTTCGCTCCGAAAGCCGGTGAGAAGTCCCGGCCAATCTTGATGACGAGGGAGAGAAGAAGAAACCGTTGCGTCTATCCAACGATAGTCACTGCGAGGAGGGAAGCGACGCGGCAGTCCCGCGTACTGCCCATGAGCTCGAGCCGAATGGCGAGAATGATTATGACCGCCAATGTCCTCATCCTTCGTCGGAATCGGGATCGCTATCGGAATCGGAATCGATTGAGATGTGATTACATGGCCCTCTGTCGCGAGAATCTGGATGTCTGATGAAGCTGAGAGCAACGCTGTGGCTGATTTCGATTCCGATAGCGATCCCGATTCCGAGGATGCTGTGGATGAGAGAATGGTCCCGGTGTTAAGTGTGTTCTGCTGTCAGCTTCGAAAAAGGGGGAAAGGCTGGATGCACGGACTTATTGAGAAGTGTCAAAAACAAGTCTCTCCGTGGGCTCTATGCAGACGGAGACTCCGGATCCAGAAGCTCGAGATCCGTGCTTCCTCGGCTCAGATCCTTCAGTATGGTACGAAATTCGGCCACGAGATACGCCTCCAACCGCAGCTCTATGATGAGGCCTTCCGGGGTGTATTGCTCCTGTAATTTCTCGGCGCCAAACTGATCAAGGAGAGAATAGACCGGGCCCACAAAATCGAATCCAGCCTTGATTCGGGCTGTTATGGTAGGGAGCATCTCCACCTTGGGGGCCTGGCGAAGACATTCAGCTGCCACACCGCCATATGCCCGGGCGAGACCGCCTGCGCCCAGTTTGATTCCACCAAAGAATCGAGTGACCACCACCATGACATGATCGAGTCCTTGGCCTTCGATGGCGGCCAAAATCGGCCGGCCCGCCGTACCGCCGGGTTCACCATCATCTGAGGAGCGGTAGGACGAGCCGATCTTGTAGGCCCAGCAGTTATGCGTGGCCTGCTGATCTCTTACTGTCCCAAGGAACTCCATGGCGGCATCCGGACTTGTGACTGGCGAGGCACGGGCGAAGAAACGGCTTTTCTTAATCTCTCTATGGTACGAAAAAGGTGAAGCCAGAGTAATCATATGTGTCGTCTCCGAAATCCCACAACTCTTGGCATGCGGTGTCTTCTGAGCCGGATCATGCTTCGATCTGCCTTATGGCAGAAGGGGTGAATGGAATGTTGGAACGATGGATCTCAGAGAGAAGAAACCCCCAGATTCCGATTCTCACAACCCAGTATTCTATCATTCAAGCAATCCCTCCACCTGGATTCTTCGGTCGCTCTGCTCCCTCAGAAATGACAGATAGCACCACATGCTTATGCAAAAAACAACGTCAGTTTCGGTAAGTGAGAATGCGGCACCGCAGCAATCGGTTTTATAGGACCAATCAAGTGTATTGACCCCGGCTGCCTGGAGGATTTCGTCCATTAGGACGGGATACTCTGCTTCATCAAGGTTCATCGTCTTTGGAGAACGAACAAGAAGGCAACCGTAATAGCAAGCGATACTCAATTCAGAGAGATCCCGTCTTGTCTCTGCCTGAATTCGCTCCAGGAGGGTGTCGCTTGACAGAACGCTCAGGGGGTGGAGGATTTCCACCTCTCCTCCGTAGCTGGTTCCGATCACCTCCTCAACACGTTTGCGAATCTCCGGGTCACGTTTCATCTCGTAGTCAGCTACCTTGAAGCGCTGAAAACATGAAACGCACGGAATGACGACGTTGGTGAAACCTTCATCCCGGTAGGCCACCAGATTGTCTATTGGAAGAGCGATAGCTGCGAGATGGGAAACATTATGCACAGCGGATGTACCGCAGCATGTCCAGTCCTTGATCTCTCCCAATTTCAATCCGAGGCAGCTAAAAACAGCCCTGAAGGAGATTTAGCTTGCCTTTCCTAAGCATCTTGATTCCAAGACCAATATCTTTCATGAACTCTCTAGCGAAGCTGCGCCTCAAACCGACGAGCGATCATGCCGTCGCGCATTGATTGAGGCGCAGCGATACTGGTTGCTGGTTGCTGGTCACTGGATACTGGATGATGGGACCGGATCGTTCCGTTCTCCTTCCAGCATCAAGCATCCAGAAACCGGCATCGCCTCGCAGCCAACCCACATATGTCGTCGCAAAACTTGACTCGTTTGTAAAGTTTCCAACCTATTGAAGACGGCTAGATTCCAGATTAACAGATTCCAGATTTCACATTCTAGATTCCAGATTCTTTCCACTCTCGATCAAGATCGTCAAGGTATTCACTGATACGATCCTTTGGCAGGAATGAATGAATGAATCCGCTCCTGAGGATGGATCGGATATCCTGGTCCTCGAATCCTGCGGATCGCAGATGGACGAATTCATCCATGAGCGTGGTGTCGAAGAACGTCGGATCATCGCTATTGATGGTTATGGGGATGCCGGCCAAGAAGAGCTCGCGTGCAGGATGGTCCTGGTAGGAATCACAGATTCCGATCCGGAGATTGCTGGTGGGGCACACCTCCAAAGGGATTCTGTGTTCAGCCAGATGCGCGACTAGCGAAGGATCTTCAACTGCTCTCACGCCGTGACCGATGCGTTCCGCACCAAGAATGTTTATTGCGTCCCAAATGCTCTCCGGTCCCAAAACCTCTCCCGCATGAATGGAGAGACGCAGGCCGTGGTCTCTGGCGAAATGATACACATCAACAAAGAGCGCAGGGGGAAACAGGTATTCACTCCCCCCCAGCGTCAAACCAACGACGGAGTCGCTGCCGATTTCCATGATCCGCTCAATGAGCCAACGCGCCGCGTCCGCGCCGTTATCTCGGACCGGATCCACGATCCATTGGACCTCAATTCCCGGAAAGCCTTTGGCTTCTTCAACACACTCTATAATCTCCGGCAGCGTGATTCCCTGCCGGAGGTACTCAGTGGGAGAGGTCGTGATTTCCGCATACACGATATGCTGCTCTTTGAGCGATTGGAGCACCCCTCGTATGATCATACGGAGATCGGATTTTTCGCGGACGAAGTAGCCGGTGAAGCACCACGTGGCAATGAACTGATCGAAGCTCTCGTAGTGGAACAAAGGACGTGCTGCCTCAGCCGACCATTCCCGCGGGACAAGGAAAGGGCGGATATTCTCGAATCTCTCGAACAGCCTTCGTTCGGCTTTCGACGCATGCCGCCATGGCTCCTGGGAAGCGTACTTATTCAGGAGCTCGGTGAAGATGCCAATGGACATCGCACCTCTGAGATGGACATGGAGTTCGCTCTTGGGGAAACGAGCGATCTGTCTCCCGAACGCGGCATCCGAGCTCATGGGGTTTCCTGATCTACCTCAGTCCCACGACCTTGCCGTCCACAAGATCGACCCTTTCGGACTGAGGGGACGGGGGGAGGCCGGGCATGCGCAGGATCTCGCCAAGCATTGGTACCACATAGCCTGCGCCTGCAGCCAGGATCACGTCACGAACCGTGATCTCGAAGTCCTCGGGGCGCCCAATCTTCTTTGGATCATCTGACAGGGAGCTCTGCGTCTTGGCCACACAGACGGGAAGATCCCCATAGCCAAGTTTGACGATTTTCCTGATGGCGCGTTCCGCTGCCTTGTCATACTCCACTTCTCGGGCGCCGTACATGAGGCGTGCCACCTTCTCGATCTTGTGTTTGATGGGCTCGGACCATTCGTAAAGCGGACAGAATGGTTTCGATTTTTTCTCCGAGTAGCTCATGACTGCATCAGCCAAATCCAAACCACCATCGCCTCCGTGGGCAAAAATGTCGGACACGGCGAACGGTGCATCCAAGGTAGCGCAGAACCGCCGGACCACTTCGATTTCGTCCTCCGTATCCGCTTCAAAGCGATTGAGAGCCACCACCGGTGGTTCGCAAAAGGTTTGGATGCTCTCGATGTGTTTCTGCAAATTCGCGAGCCCGGCTTCCACTGCTTGTGCATTGGGCTCGGTAAGCTCCTTCTTTTTCACGCCGCCGTGCATCTTCAGCGCACGTATGGTGGCAACAAGGACCACGGATGCGGTGTCGAGACCCGCGTATCGGCATTTGATATCGAAGAACTTCTCAGCCCCCAGATCGAAGCCGAATCCGGCCTCGGTTATTGTCCAATCGGCATATGCCATGGCCATCTTCGTCGCAATGACGGAGTTGCACCCATGGGCAATGTTGGCAAAGGGGCCGCCGTGCACGAACGCGGGAACTCCCTCGCATGTCTGCACAAGATTGGGTTGCAGTGCATCCTTGAGTATGACCATCAAGGCGCCCACCGCCTTGAGATCCGCCGCAGTGATGGGCTCCCTCTTGAATGTCTGTGCAATGATGATACGGGAAAGCCGGGCGCGGAGATCGTCATAGTCCTCAGCGAGGCAGAGCGTTGCCATGATCTCCGAGGCTGGGGTGATGTCGAACCCGGTTTCTCTTGGTACCCCTTGAAGCACGCCGCCCAAACCGATCACCACATGGCGTAACGCACGATCATTCAAGTCAACGACACGTCCCCAAAGGACACGCCGGGGATCAATGTCGAGCTCATCACCCTGGTGAATATGGTTGTCCAGGATGGCGGCAAGAAGGTTGTGTGCCGTGGTTACTGCGTGCATGTCACCGGTGAAGTGGAGGTTGATCTCATCGGATGGATAGAGGGTAGAGCGGCCACCCCCTGTGGCGCCTCCCTTGACCCCAAAGGTGGGACCGAGAGAGGGCTCCCGAAGCGCAAGACAGACCTTCTGTCCAGCCTTGGCCAAGCCTTGCGCAAGGCCAATGGATGTGGTGGTCTTCCCCTCACCTGCCGGTGTGGGTGTAATGGCCGAAACGAGAACCAGTTTTCCGGGTTCTCTGCCGGAATCCCTCGCCTTGAGACTGATCTTTGCTTTGTCATTGCCATAGAGCGTCACATGGTTTTGGTCGATACCGAGGTCCCTTGCCACCTCCATTATAGGCCGAATGCCTCCGATCTGGCTCATCTTTGCTCCTTTCATGGGGTCATTTCATTCTCTCGCTTTACGGTCTCGGCCTCGCACTACGGCTCAAGATAGGAATACAGCATCTCGGAGAGAGATCCCGGAACCGTGATCCCGCCCGCAGTCATTGCGAGGAGGGTTCCGAAAGTGTAAGCCACTTCCCGGCCTGTCCTGCTTCCAGTCATGGGCCTGCCGAATGGAGCTCAGTCGAAGGGCCTGTCCTGAAACATCCCCGAATACGGACCTTCTCCTTTCTGTTCCGGATCGAACGCACAATCAATCCAGCCTCCGGCGAGGACCTGTTCGCCGATGTAGCACACGGCTGCCTGCCCGGGTGTGATGGCCCGTTGTGGCTTCTCGAATTCGATGATGGCAGTTCCATTCCCTGGAACGATGGTGGCGGGGGCAGGTTCGTGATTGTATCGGATCTTTGCCATGACATGTGTTGGTCGCTGTGGCTGTGTGGGTGTCCAGAAGAAGGAGCTGATCGAAGCGCAGCGTTTGAAAAGGGCTTCATCTGGCCCTATGACCACCTCGTTGGTTTCCGGCCGGAGCTCGACGACGTACAATCTGCGTGATGAGGCAACGCCCAATCCCTGGCGTTGCCCGATGGTGAAGTGATTGATCCCGCGGTGCGTGCCAAGCACGAGACCAGAGGTGTCCACGATCGTACCGTCTGCGTCGGGAAGAAATTCCTTGAGTGGAAAGCAGAGGTCCTGGCTTTCTCCCCTTGAGGCGGAGGGGAGTCCGCGCTCTTCGGCAATCTTGCGCACCTGTGGCTTTGTCAAACCACCGAGGGGCAAGTGAATGTGCGCCAACCGCTCGTCTGCCACTAACATGAAAAGCACATAGCTCTGATCCTTGGTCTTGTCGACTGCTCTGAGCAGGAGAGGAACTCCGTCCGCTGACTTATCCACCCGAGCATAGTGCCCCGTAGCGATCACCGTTGCGCCCCACTGGCATGCCTGTTCAAGGAGGTATCCGAACTTGATTGACTGGTTGCAGCGTAGACACGGATTCGGGGTCCGTCCTGCCTGATACGCATCGATGGAGGGTTGTACTACATGCTCCCAGAACGGTTCTGTGGCGTGAAGGACTCGATGCTCGAAACCTAGTCTCTTGGCTACGGCCGCGGCGTCGAAGACTGCAGAGCCAACAGAGTAACTGCGGTCATTGGAGTCGCGATCACTGGGGATTCCTGGCTGCCCGAGGCCGGAGAAATCAAGCGTCACGCCGATTACGCGATACCCCGCGTCCATCATGAGCGCCGCGGCCACGCTGGAGTCAACCCCGCCGCTCATGGCCACCACCGCGGTAGTCATTCGCGGCTCGACGCGCGATCGAGCAACTCATTCATGGAGCCTGTTCTGTATCCTTGGAGATCGAGGCAGACATATTGGAAGCCCGCGCGGGTGAGCGCGCCTACGATTTTCCGGCGCGTTCGGTCAATAGCCGCTCTGTTGATCTCCTCTTGGGATAGCTCAATGCGAGCCACAGGACCGTGATGCCGTACGCGCACCAGGCGAAACCCAAGCTCGTGCAGCGCCTCCTCGGCTGCCTCGATTCGGGCCAAGCTCTCGTACGACAGCTCCTCTCCATAGGGGATGCGTGCAGCAAGGCACGAGTTCGAAGGGTCATCCCAGCCTGGGAACTCCTTGGCTTTGAGCATAGTCCGGATCTCATCCTTGGAAAATCCCACCTCCCGAAGCGGGCTGTGTATGCCGAGCTCCCTGATTGCCTTCAGGCCTGGTCTGAAATCATCCAAGTCGCTGACGTTGCTTCCTTCTACCACGACATTGAGGTTCCCCTTCGCGGCAAGCTCTTTGAGATGAGTGAACAGCGTTGTCTTGCAGAAGTAGCATCGATCGGGCTCGTTCGCCTGAATGTCCTGATCCGAGAGAAGATCGACATGTACAGTCATGTGCTGTGCGCCGAGTTTGCGAGCTCTATCCTCGGCCTTCTTGATCTCGCGCATGGAATGCAGGGGGGAGTGAATCGTGATTGCAAGAGCGTCATGGCCAAGTGCCTCAACAGCGGCAGCAAGCAGGAGGGTACTGTCAACTCCGCCAGAGTAGGCGACGAGGACCTTATTCATAGCCTTGAGTCGATCCACCAGCATCTGATATTTCGTGGTCACGGCCTCCGGAGGTGGGGAAAACGGGACAGTTCCTCGTTCCGGTGTCATTTCGTCGTGCCTATTCCGCGTTTTGTCGGGCTAGTCTCGCTCGCCTTCTTTGAGCAGATCAGCCAAAGTGAACCGTCTGAGCTCGCTGGCCATGGTTCCGTGGACTGCCTCCCACAGGCGCTTGGTTTCGCAGCTCTGTTCACGGGTGCACGAGCCTGGAGCCTCAATGCAGGGAACTTCTGAGAGCGGGCCGTCCAGGGCGGTCACTATATCCAAGGCCGTAATCTTCGACGGACGCCTTCGCAGGACATAGCCGCCATCGCGACCGCGCACGCTTCGCACGAGCCCTGCAGCCTTGAGTATGCTCATCACCGTGAAAAGATAGGAATCGGAGAGGCTTTGCTCCTGCGCGATGTCGTCTATCGACACCGGACTTTCGCCGTACTCCTTAGCAATCTGGACCATGGCTCTCATGCCATATCTGCTTTTTGTCGTGATCATGGTTAATACCCCACTAAATCCATAGGTTTACTAGACTATTCTCGCAACAGTATGGGAAGGAAAATCATCCGGTCAAGTGTAATACGGGTTAGGGGATTGAGCGGAGGAGGCGGACGATCTGGTTGGGTTCGATTCGGTGGGGGCTCCCTCTGCCGCCAAAGAAGCCATGGCTCTTGATCATATGTATGGAAAGAGGAGAGATGGAGAGTCGCAAATCTTGTGTGATCACCATCATGCGCCCTTTGGCGTATGACCCGGAGTGTCCGAACGAGCAGGAGATACGGCCTCCATACTCCTCAACGCGAATCGTGATACCCGGCGCAGGCTCGTATTCCTCGTCCGTGGTCTTGCGAGCCTTGTGCCACAAAGTCTCGAGCCGTTGGCCCAGCTCTTCCGCCGTTGCATCGAACTGAGTTAGAAGCGCGCGATCCGAGTCAATCCGCCCCAAACCCAAAGGGTCATCATCCCAGGGTTTCGTGCGGTTGTTTTTGGCGTCAGGCATACTCTTCATTCGCGCATTCCCCCATTCTCAGATTCATCAATTCACCATCACACATCCCGGCATTTCGCATTGATTCTCGTTCCATCATCCCCTTCCCCACCGAGATTCTTCGGTCGCTCTGCTCCCTCAGAATGACACGCTTCTTCACGTCCAATGCCAGCTGCCTTTGTCATTCTGAGCGACTCCAAGGAGCGAAGAATCTCTCTTCACTCCAGCATTCCAGCATTTCGCTTTTCTTCCCATCCCATTTCATTCTATATTCCCGAATATCAAGGCGAGCCCGGACTTCTCATCGGCTTTCGTGGCGAAGTCCCGCGTCGGACGCGGGGTTCTGGATGCGAGGCTTGCGACTGAGGACCCCGGCTCTGTCAGGGCGTAGCCTGGCTCCGCCGTGGCGAAGCCCGGAGGCGTATCCTCTGTCCCGCGTCAGACGCGGGACTGCAGTCCCGCGGCGGACGCGGGATGAGAAATCCGGGTCAAGCGCTTTCGTCCATCTGCGACCTCCACTGATATCGTTCGACGAATCACCGAATAGAATGCATGCGAAACTACATATTCCGAGCAGCTCTCACAACTCGATTTGCTTATCTTGTGCCCATATCGCATGCCGATGCTGGTTTCAGGATGCTTGATGCTGGAAGGAGAACGGAACGCCTCAGGGTTTCATCCAGTATCCAGAGACCAGCAACCGGTATCACTGCGCCACGGCACCATCGCTCGTCGGTTTGAGGCGCAGCTTCGCTATAACATCACCGGGGAAATCCGGAGGATCAATACCGGGATCTGAGGACACACCATGAGAGAACGATTGACGTCAACGGCGAGAAAATTCCAGCGGGATATCCTACTCTATCGAATGGTGCTCGGGGACAGTCGGACGCCGTGGCCTGCAAGAGTATTTCTTGGTGCAGCGGTCATGTATGCTCTCTCACCGATAGATATCATTCCTGATTTCATTCCTATTATCGGCCACTTGGATGACCTCATTATTGTTCCTGCTCTGGTCATCATTGCCTTGAAGATGATTCCGAATCACATCATAGACGAACACAGACGTAAATTGGAATCCGGTCAAGAGAGTTCTGCGGCACGCACGGATTGACAAATCAGCCAGAATACGGATTTTCCCAGATTCTCTGATTGCGCGGGCCACGAACTGAGTCTTTTGAGATATCCGGGAAAGGCCAAGAGAATCCGCCAGATATGACTGAACCAATAGAATA
>JAUXFG010000231.1 GCA_030620115.1 Candidatus Fermentibacterota bacterium | reverse complement strand
TCCACTGGGGGCATCCAGGCTCCCTCCCGGAGCGAGCGTCCCCACCTCCTCGCCATTGAGATAGAGCTTCATGTCCGTTCCGTCCCATGTGCCCGCTACATGGTACCATCGATCGTCCTGCAACGCGCCGTTGACGCGGATATCGCGTTGAACACCATCAGTCTTGATGTAGAAGTGGAGTTGACCCTGCTGCGACCACCCGTCGTGGCGCAGCACGGCAAGATTACCCTGAACCGTAATGTACCGCTCGACGGAGCTCGGCAGAGTGCGATGATATACCCACGCCTCCAGGGTAATACTCGTCATGGACGTGGAGAGACCACTGCCCTCGGCGTAGTCGTCACTGCCATCGAAATCAAGGCAGTTGCCGGAGCCGCTGGCGGAGGAGGTGGCAAAGGAAGCGAAAAGGAGAAGGAGCAAAACTGCGAAAATCGATCCTGGAATCCGACGGTTCATGGCTGCACCTCCCGATTTGGTGTTCAATGCGAAGTGTGTAGGCGCGTGAAAAATAATGATGTCAGCTACGCAGAGCAATTGCAATCGCTTCGCCGTGTTCAGCCTGCTTTCGATTTCGCCAGGGCGCCACCGGCATTTTCGAACTTGAATAAATCTCTAGTAAATCCATGGATTTACTAGAGATTAAGCAATTTCGAGGAAATATCGACTGGGCGAGGACGCAATGGGGCGGGAGCACGGCTCCCGCCAAACAAAGCGCAAGCATGGCTTGCGCACTCCAAGGACGGCCATCTATCTGACATCTGTACGCTTATCGCTGAACGCTCTCTTCTCCCCTCCCCACGCAGATTCTTCGGTCGCTCCGCTCCCTCAGAATGACACGTGGTGTGACACACTCCTGCACATTACCACTGTCATTCTGAGCGACTCCAAGGAGCGAAGAATCTCTCCTTGCTCCAGAATCCCCTCTCCCATTCCCGTCTCTTCCTCCTTGGTCTGTCATCTATACGCTTATCGCTGAACGCTCAACGCTTCCCCATTCCCCCCTTACCCGGATGCGACACCGCAACATAACACCGCGGCTATTCTCTCTCCACTACAACATCTTCGGAATCGGGATCGCTATCGAAATCAGCCACCCCATTGCTCTCACCTTCATTAGACATCAAGATCTCTATGACTGAGGACCATGTGATCACACCTCAATTCGATTCCGATAGCGATACCGATGAAGGATGAAGACATTGGCGGTCATAGCCATTTTCGGCAGTGTGCCCCGAAGGGGCGTGACATACCAGCCCAGGGCAAGCCCGATAAGGCGTAACCCTGGGGCACGGAAACAAAATGCCCTCAGCCCTGACAGGGCGTGACATAGAAAGGACAAGAGGATGGGCAAGGGTCTGTCACGCCCTTTCAGGGCTTGGGGTTATTGGGTATCTGTACCCCAGAACGGCGGCCGCTTGCTTCGACTTACCTCAGCACAGGTCGCGGCCTTACCCTGGGCTGATATGTGAAGCCCTTTCAGGGCCGGGGGGATTACCGTCATGGTACGATGGAGTCCGCCGGCTGGCGGGCGAAGACGACTTGATCGGTACAGATTCGGACCAATTGTTGCGATTGCAGTCCCGCGGCGGACGCGGGACGAGAATTGCGCCTAAAGGCCGTATCGTTCGATTACCCATTGCGCATAACTGCTTGAATACGCATACTCTTTGCGTAACGTGCGATGTGCGACGTGCGGGGCGTTCCCTGCTATGTTTCATCTGGAGAACGCAATCATGAACAACAAACGATTCTTCAATACTGCTGGGCCTGTGAACTGTGATGATCACTATTGCCTCTCGCCACTGGAACGAATCAACCTTGAGGAGATCCTTCCTCTTATCGAGCAGAAGAAGTACTTCGTTCTCCATGCGCCTCGCCAGACAGGGAAGACATCGTGCCTGTTGGCATTGCAGAAGTACCTGAATGATATGGGGCAATATCGTTGTCTTTATGCGAATGTGGAAGCGGGCCAGGCGGCTCGTGAAGATGTCGAGAAAGCCATGGCCGCGATTCTGAACGAGTTGGCCAGGAGAGCCTATTACACGCTGGACGATGATTTCTTGGACGGTATCTGGCACAATATACTTGAAAAGGCTGGGGAATACGGCGCGTTGGGAACAGTACTGACCGAATGGTGTGCAGCCGGACCCAAAGCCGTGGTACTGTTATTGGACGAGATTGATTCATTGGTCGGAGATACGCTGATCTCGGTTCTCCGTCAGCTGAGGGCGGGATATGACACGAGACCGGCTCATTTTCCTCAGAGCGTCCTGCTTTGTGGGGTGCGAGACGTTCGAGACTATCGGATTCATTCTGATCAGGAAAAGGCGATCATCACAGGAGGCAGCGCATTCAATATCAAGGCGAAATCGCTACGGCTTGGTGACTTTACCAAGGAGGAGACGAAGGAACTCTACCAGCAGCACACCAATGAGACGGGCCAAGCTTTTGAGCCGGCTGCGCTGGATTTGGCATGGGAGTTGACACGCGGGCAGCCGTGGCTGGTTAACGCCTTGGCATATGAGATCTGTTTTGAGATGAAGGAAGGCCGAGACCGTTCTTTGGCCATCAGCGCGAAGATGATGGATGAGGCCAAGGAACGGATGATCCTGCGGCGTGAGACGCATTTGGACCAATTGGTTGATAAGCTCAAGGAAGATCGGGTCAGGAGAGTCATCGAACCCATGTTGCGAGGAGAAGACACTGACCGCAACGTGAGTCCCGACGATATCCAGTATGTGATCGACCTCGGGCTTGTTTGTAGGAGGGAATCGGGACTTGAAACGGCCAATGGCATATACCGGGAAATCATACCCCGAGAACTCACCTATGTGGCCCAACTCAACTTCGAGAGCACGGTGCGTACTGCATGGTACATCAATGACGCTGGCCTATTGGACATAGAAAAACTACTCACAGCCTTCCAGGAGTTCTTCCGTGAGCATTCAGAGAGCTGGGTGGAGCGCTTCGACTACAAAGAGGCCGGTCCCCAGCTCTTGATGCAGGCATTCCTGCAGCGCATTATGAATGCCGGAGGAAGGATAGAGCGTGAATACGGACTGGGGCGGAAACGCACTGATCTTCTGGTGATATGGCCATACCCGGCAGGAGTCCAGAAGGCCGTTATTGAGCTGAAGATACTCCACAAGTCATTGGAAATGACTATAGCAAAGGGCGTGGAGCAAACATGGGAGTACTTGGACCGGTCCGGGGCCGAGGAAGGCCATTTGGTGGTTTTCGACCGGGCGGAAGGCAAGCCGTGGGAAGAGAAGATCTTCCGACGAAAGGAGGAGTATCGCGGCATTCCCATCATGGTCTGGGGCATGTGAGCGGTATCAAGGTCGAGGAGATGGAGGGGATTTGGGAAGCGTTGAGCGTTCAGCGTTGAGCGTCCGAGGAAGAGGGGATATTAAACACCGAGTATCCTCTCCGCAATGCCCGATTCGCGATGATCCCCACACCACCAGAAAGTAGGTCGGGTTAGCAAGGCGTAACCCGACATCCCGGCTCATGGTATTAGTGTCGAAACCGCCGGGAAGAGAAAGAAGCGACAGCGATCCCAACCTTGGATATTGGCCATTGGGCGTTGGATATTGGATATTCAAGAAAATGTCGATCTGTAGCAACCGGTTGACTGACGGTCGGTATTATCAACCCCGAAGAACCTGATGCCATGGCGGCATCAGAGGTCCCCTGATCGCTGAACGCTCATCGCTTCCTTCTACGGCATCAAGAACTCATGCTCGCCAAACCGGTTCGTCCGCCCAAGCTCGGTATCCGACCCATCAACCGCGATCACCTGATACGTCCAGTTGGTGTCAGGATCCGCGATGCCGGCGGGGCTCGACCAAGTTGTGTCTGCTGTTACTGCCAAACGATATCCGAATGGACTCTCAACCTGCGGGTCGAAGAAGGCATCGTTGAAGGTCCCGTATACCCAATAGCCCGCAGCGGGCGGGATCGTAGTCCATTCCAGGACCAATATGTCGAGTTGCACGGCACCCGAGAGTGTCATGTCGACACCAGAGCAGTAGACTGAATCAACCGAAGCGAACGGTGAGCCGGCAAACGCATTATCGATGGCCTGCACGCTCCAGTAGTGCCAGCCGGGGTTGAGACCTTGAATAGTCCATGTGGTATCATGATTCGTGTTGCCTAAGGCAGGTATACGACGATAGCCACTGCCTACATCCGCCATTGGAGACATGACCTCCACACTGCCGGACGACGCGCCCATACGCAGGTTGTATGTCAAACCATCGGCCGCTGTCTCGGCGTCAGTAGACTTGTCCCAACTGAGGGTGACGTCTTGACCTGAAGCCGATGCGGCAAGGTTCGACGGTGCATTTGGTACGGTATTGGTAGTCCAACCGTCATTATGGTAGATGCGGGTGATGCGGCTGCTGCCGGTCCACCCAGCCAGGAGTAGGTCGAGGTCGCCGTCGTTGTCGCAGTCACCCCACGCCACGCTGCAGTCGTATATACCCGGGAGACCGGCGTCGATGTCGGTGAATGAATCGGAGCCCCCGTTGCGGTAGATGCGGGTGATGGAGCTGCCGCCGGTCGCCCCAGCCAGGAGCACATCGAGGTCGCCGTCGTTGTCGTAGTCGCCCCACGCGATGCTGGCTTTGGCCACCCCTGTGAGGCCGGCGCCGATATCGATGAATGTACCCGAGCCTTCATTACCGTAGATGCGGGTGATGTAGCTGGTGCTGGTCGCCCCAGCCAGGAGCACATCGAGGTCGCCGTCGTAGTCGTAGTCCCCCCACGCTACGCTACAGTAAGCTACCCCCGGGAGACCGGCGTCGATGTCGGTGAATGAATCGGAGCCCTCGTTGCGGTAGATGCGGGTGATGGAGCTGCCGCCGGTCGC
>JAUXFG010000104.1 GCA_030620115.1 Candidatus Fermentibacterota bacterium | reverse complement strand
TGAATGCGTGTCATTCTGAGGGAGCGGAGCGACCGAAGAATCTGGGGGGAGGGGGAGGAAGCGTTCAGCGTTCAGCGTTGAGATGACGGAACTGGGATGAAGGAGAGATTCTTCGCTCCTTGTGGTCGCTCAGAATGACAGGGTAGTGGGTAGATGGACGTGGGCGTAGTTATTGAGAGGTTACAGCGTGGAATCAATAATCCAGAAATCTTGGAAACGATCAAAAGCGATCATTGACACTTTGGGTTGGGCATAGTAATGTATATTCGAAGAGATGGAGGGGGGTACCGCGCAACCGGCATTCCCAACGCGACACCCCCACTCCCTGCTCCCGTCACTCCCGACTAAGCCAGAGTCACATGCCCTTGGTGCGCGGGGCATGCGGTGCTCATGAGCTGATGCTTCTCAACCAGCCCAAGGCTTCGGTATCGTCAGCGAACACCTGGAGGAACACTCCCCGATTTCGGGCGACAACTTCGGTGAACTTGGCGGCATTGACCATGTCTTCGCGCACCACAATTGCCATGGTGAAGAACGGCCATGGCCTTCTACTGGCGATGTATTCACCAAGATAGAAGCAGTCCATGGTTGTCGGTTCAGATCCGTCACTCCGCGCGTCAAGTAGCACCCTGTGGGAGCGTTTTTCGGCAGCAGCATCCATGATTTCATCAATGGTATGCCTCTCCAGGCTAAGGCCACTGACGCCTGATATCGTCACGCGCAGATGGTCGGAACCAAGTTCGATGACCATTGGGGACACGGGGTTTTTGGCCTCCTTGGGAAATGAGGGGGAAAGCTGATTCCAGGCAAGCCGACCTTGAGACATGAGCGCCTCCTAACGAAGCGTTGTATCTTGAAAAGGCAGCACATCCGCTCAGAGACAAAGCCAACCCTTGGGGCGAATTATCTCGTGGGCTGACCCAGCAGCGAGATATGTGTATGCAGATACCGTGCCATCGGGCCTGCGGCCAATGGCCAATGGCAATTTTGAATTCTTAATTCAGAATTGGGGGAGAAGGGGGGTGGAGAGATTGGGGAGGGAAACATCGAACATTCAACATCGAACGTCCAACGTCGAAGTGGGGAGGAGATGGGGGAAGAAGAGAGCGTGCAGCGTTCAGCGTTGAGCAGAGGATGCTGGAGGGCCACGCTCAGTCATGGCAGTAGAAGATCGATACGGAGAGATCGCAGGCAGGCAGGCAGGGAGGATCGCAGGCAGGGGAAGATCGCAGGCAGGGACGCCTGCGCCACTGACCTGCGCCACTGACCTGCGCCACTGACCTGCGCCACTGACCTGCGCCACTGACCTGCGCCACGATCCGCCAGCTGGCGGACGTTCCTCCAGAGATGCAATATTCCTGAGGGAAGCGACAAGGCTCCCGATCCCGCCGTCGGCGGGACTACCGATGAAGTTTTGGGGAAGCTGATGAGCTATTGAGCTGCGGCCAGTTCTGAGTTCCTAATTCTCAATCTTGAATGGTTTTGGTGACGAGAAAAGATGATGCGACGTTTTGACGCAGATGCGGCAGAACGTCGCATCATCACCTTTACCTCCCCGCATGCCTCGATGCGCACATGAATTGGTTGTCAGACTTGATCGAATTCAGAGCCCGTTACCGCAAGAACATGAAGCATAGTGCATTGGTAGCATCTACCCACCACGCCAGATCCTCTGCGCTCTGGAGTGCCGAACGATATCCATGATCGCCCGGACCAATGCTGCCTGGTGACGGATCATCGTCCCCTGTGCCATTACCATCAGCAACTGCGGGCGATGCTGCGAACATCACTGTCGCCAATAACACGGCCATGAATAGGGCGACTGACCTGGATTGGAATGAACGGATGGACATGAGGGACCTCCTCTTGAGAGCCTGCCGCAGACCACGTGAACATGCTTCTATATGATGCATTCTCTCATATTTAGATTGCAGGAAAGAGGCCAACCGATCGGGCGACGCGTATCTCTTGATGTCGATTGCTCTTGACCTAGATACCCGCGAATGGGTTATTGTGTTCGTGCGACAAACTGTCGCAGCCGTTGACATAATGAGAAAGGTTGGCGATTCTGAGTTTGTGGCAAGACTGAAGCGAGGAGGGGTTTCTCATCGAGGCGGTTACTTCTCAATCGACTAGCGCGGTCTCGGAGAAATCCCCTCACCGAGCCATAGGCTCTATGAGCCGGTGGCCTTGATCCCCCTTTGCAAAGGGGGAGAAGGTTGGATGCCCGAGTTCCTTGAGGAGTTGGACGAGGGCTAGGTTGAATAAGAAGCAGGAGAGATTCTTCGCTCGCTTCACTCACTCAGAATGACAGTGGTAGGCGCTTAGTGGATGCGGGCGAGATGCCGGTCATCCTGCCGTCGGGAAGAAGGCGGACGAGATTGTTCGTGTGCGGGAGCGTGGCTCCCGCCTCTGAAAGCGCAAGCGTGGCTTGCGCACTCCAAGGACGCTTGATGCCATTGATTGTGTTTGAGTCTGGAAAGGACCGGTATTAGATGCCAAGTCTGTCATCTGTCCACTGCCATCTGTCCTCCCGGCCCGAAGGGCTGGCTTGAGCTGGAGTGTTGACGCGACGAGGAGAGAGGATTTCGTATGCTACTGTCTGGTCGGTATGAGCTTGTTGAGCTTCTGGCTGAAGGCCAACAGGGGGCTGTGTATCGAGCACGAGATTCTTGGAATCAGGCCACGGTTGCAGTCAAGATCCTGAAGGAACCTCCGGATCCCGAAGGGGTGCGGGTTTGGGCCGACCTTCGTCATCCCAATATCGTAAAGATCCTCGACGCTTTTTTCGGTGGCGAGAAACCCTACCTGACCATGGAGTATGTAGATGGCCCGACTCTGCGCGAGGCCTATCTCTCCCATGGTGAGGAGACGCTGCTGCACCTCCTCCATGGGATCTCCCACGCACTCCATGTAGCCCATGCCAGGGGAGTATGCCATGGAGACCTGAAGCCAGCCAACATCCTCGTGGAGCGCGGATCTGAAGGGGCGATTCTCAAAGCCAAGCTCACCGATTTTGGGCTCTGGAGAAAAGCAGGGACTCAATCAGAAGGGTTCTCCGGAACGCTGGCCTACGCTGCTCCAGAAGTGCTCAGAGGGGAAGCGCTCGACTATCGTTCTGACCTCTACTCCCTGGGCGCGTCCATTTACGAGGTCATTACCGGCCAACCCGTGTTTCAGGGTGAAGATTTACGATCAGTTGTGGAGGCTCATCTTGCGGAGGACCCCGTGGATCCCCGTGTGCTCAACCCCTCCGTGTCAAGCACACTGGCGGAGCTCGTTATGCAGCTTCTGGCAAAGGAGCCGTTAAGAAGACTCCAGTCAGTAGAACAACATGCGGCGATAGCCGGCGACACCGCTGTTGACCCACCCCAGCTTGGAGAGCCTGCTTGGATTGGTAGGCACCGAGCATGGTCGTTTGTGAGACAGTTGGAGGGGTTGGCTGCCAAGGGCCAAGGAAGCGTGGCACTCGTCGTTGGCGAAGAGGACATAGGGAAATCTACGTTCCTACGGAGGCTGGAACTGGACCTGGGGATACGAGGAAAGACCCAGCTATTCATAAGCTGTGCAGCCAATCCGCCCCAGGCTGAGGCCGCCGAAGAGCTTATGCGCAGAATCAAGATGCTCGCAGGGGAGAACAGATTGATAGTCGCTGATGATGCCACGCGTTCCGCTCTCACGGGCCGGCGAGCGAGAGTGTTCATCGAGGCTTCGCGCATCTTGGCCGGGAACCAACACCTTGTGGTCTTACTTGATGATGTAAATTGCTCCGATAACTCGGTGCTTGAATTCCTGAAATCCGTGGTTCCATTAGTCGCAACCGAGCGGCTGCTCCTGCTAGCCTCTCTTGACAGGGAGGGTTTGCGAATTCTACAGGCGGCAATCCCGAATTTGCTCGCTCTTCCTCATGTACGTAGGATTAGCTTCAGATCCTTCACCAGAGAGGAGACGAAGCAACTCGTTGCCTCTCAGCTCAGCGTTGACGAAGTCGACTCTGACGTCATCGATCTTCTCTATGACTCATCAGGGGGCAACCCAGGCCTCGCATGCGAGGTCGTTAGGCAGCTTGTCATACAGGGCTTTCTCAAACGCCGCGACGGCATGTGGATAACTGAAGCACTGCCGGATCCGGAAGCTCTGTCGGCTGCCATGACCTGGGTCGTGGATTCCAAGCTGCGATCCCTCAATCCCATGGAGCATCGAGTGCTTGGGATCATGGCCTTACTGGGTGCCCAGGTTCCAAGAGAGGTTATCGAGGAGATATCCGGAGACAGCATCCCAGACCTCATGGTCATCCTGAGAACCCTTTTGGAGCGGGAGCTGATCGTTCAGACCGGGAGTGGTTGGGCGCTGAGGCACGGTCTCCTCGCCGGTCCCGCCGCATCTGTTTTCAGCGAGAAGGAGCGCGTGGAGCTTCACGCCAAGGCCGCACGAGTGATTCAAACCCGGTGGCCTGATGACCCATCATGGACGAGCGCTCTCGTGCATCATCTGGCGGGCTCGGGAAGGCGAACAGAGGCATTCGAGCGTGGGGCGGAAGTGGCAGACGCCGCATTGAAGGAGCAGCGATATTCGCGCGCCTTGCAGCTCTTCGGTTTGGCCGAAAGGTGTGTGGCAGATCATGAGAGTGAACGAGAGCTTGACGTGCTGAAAGGGCAGGCCGCATGCCACATGGCCCTGGGCCAATGGTCTTCTGCATGTAATCTGTTTGCGCGGCTGTTTGATTGTCTATCCGCGCAAGGGCTCCCGGCCGACGACCGCGCAATGCTAGAGCTCTCATATGCCAAGGCATTGGCGGCGGAGGGGAAGCAAGACGAATCGACCAAGCATCTGCAGCGGGTCTTAGGAATGTCTTCACTTTCGAAGGCTGTCCGTTCGGAGGCCCTGGCCGCGGCAGCCCACGTGGCTGCGGAAGGACGTAGGTGGGGAGAAGCTGAAGAGTACGCTCGATCCTGTCTTGAGCAGATCGATAGTGCTTCCGACGACCAACTGCGAAGCAAGACGGAGAATACCCTTGGCGTCGCACTCCTCATGCAAGGGAGGCTGGAGGAGGCACGGATCCATCTTGAGTCGAGCTATGGCCTTCGCGAGAAGGCTGGTGATACCCTCGACGCAGGCAGGTGCGCCCTGAACCTGGGCATTCTGCATAGGCGTCTCGGAGAGTATGCGGATGCGGGTCAATCGTTGGCCACTGCCATGTCGCGATTCGAGTCGGTAGGTGCTGCGGCGTGGCAAGCACAAGCATGCAATATGCAGGGTATGGTCGAATTGGCCTCAGGATTCCCTCGCAAAGCGGCCCTTCTCTTTGAGAGATCCGTCCGCCTTGCGTTTGGATGCGGACGGTGGAGATCCGCTGGTTCGGCTCTCAATAACCTTGGTCTATCGCTGAGCGCAGAGGGCGAACGGGGGCAAGCACTCGGGCGGTTCAAGGAGGCAATGGCCTTGGCCAGGCGCAAAGGGAACCGCAACTTGAATCAGATCATTGCCAGCAACCTTGGGGACTATTTCCTGGCGACCGGCGATCTTGATGTAGCTGAAGGCTGGTATACTCAAGCCAAGGCGATGGCCCAACATTTGGACAACGATTTATGCTTCGGGAACTGCATGCGCGGTTTTGCCAAGCTACGACGGGAACAGGACGAATTGGATCAAGCCGAACGCTGTCTGGAAGAAGCTATGCGTGCTCTGGAGCGATCGGGGGACGAGAGATCCCTTCTCCACGCCCGTTGTGAGCTGGCGGAGCTGAGGACGGCCCAGGGCAGGCGAGACAAAGCGCTTGAATCAGCAGAGCAGGCTGCAAAGCGGCTTGAGCAATTGGCCGCCGTAGACGAAGCCATGGTCTTGCGCACTCTCGGAAAGACGAAGGCCGATTTGGGAAGACCGGAAGAGACGGCTCAAGCATTCAAGCAGTGCCTCGACCTTGTGGAGGCAACGGAATCAGTTGAGGGAATAGCGTTAGCACGACTGGAAGTGGGGCGGTGGTTAGCGCGTGGGGGACCGGTCAAAGGGTTCCGAGCGGCTGAACGGTACTTGTCCCAGGCAAAGCATGGCTTCCAACGCTTAGGGGCCCGGCTTAGAATCAAGGAGGCAGAAGACCTCCTGGATGAACTCGCCTCCACAACTCCCGGGGGGGGCGTCATGCCCTCGGCGGACTCGCGGAAGCTCGCGTCTGTGTACCGGATGATGACGCTCGTGAACTCAGCACAGAGCTCAGAGGGGATCCTCGACCAGGTTTTGGATCTCGCCGTTCATGCGATCCATGGAGAGCGTGGACTGATCATCTTGGTGAAGAAAGATGGCGGCACTCTCGTGGTCCGGGCCAAAACTGAGATAGACGGCGCCACTATTACCGATGCGCGTCGGATCAGCGAGACGGTGGTGAAGGAGGTTGCCGGAGCCGGTGTCCCTGTATTCGCAGCCGACGCTCTGCATGATGTCCGGTTCTCCGAACAGGACAGTATCAAGATGAACCGCATCACATGCTTCATGTGTGTTCCACTCCCAGTACGAGGTCAGATCGTTGGGACGATCTATGTTGACTCATGCAACCTTGGCCATCGCTTCACTGAAGAGGACGTTTCATACCTGACCGCATTCGCGAATCAGGCAGCCATTGCCATGGAGAACCTCAGGCTCAGGGAGGAGCTCGAAGAAGAGAACAAGTATCTCCAGGACCAGCTGAGAACTGTCTATTCCTTTGATACTCTGGTCGGCCGCAGCCCTGCTATGGAATTGGTCTATAACGCCATGACTGCGGTCGCGCGCAGTCCGGTGACCGTGGTCATCCAGGGAGAGACGGGTACTGGGAAGGAGCTTGTCGCCAAGGCAATCCATTATAGCGGCCCGCGGTCAAGACGGAAATTTGTCACGGTGAACTGCAGCGCCCTGCCAGACACATTGCTCGACAGCGAGCTATTCGGCTATGTTAGAGGCGCCTTTACTGGAGCAGTCAGAACCGCCCAGGGGCTCTTTCTCCTGGCGGACGGCGGTACGATCTTTCTCGACGAAATAACCGACATGAGTCCCGACCTCCAGGCGAAGCTCCTGCGGGTCTTGGAGACCGGCGAGGTGAAACAGTTAGGGCAGCCCACGACCCGTCGTGTCGACGTAAGAGTTATCTGTGCAACGAATAAGGTTTTGGAGAAAGAAATGCTCTTGGGCCGTTTCAGGGAGGATCTCTACTATCGCCTCAAGGTGGTGACCATCAAGGTCCCTCCGCTCAGGGAACGACTGCAAGACATACCACTCTTGGCGGTGCATTTCCTGAACAAGTATAATGAACAGTTCGGCAAAGAGATCCGGCGTTTCTCCGAGGATGCCGTGTCGCTCCTGTGCTCCATCGAGTGGCCGGGCAACGTGAGAGAGCTGGAGCACGCAATCGAGGCGGCAATCGCACTCTGTCCCGGCAAGGTCATCACCACCGACACGCTCTCCATGGCTCTGGGTCCCTCACCCGCTCAGCACGAAAACGCCTCGACCGGTCTGACACTCTTGGCAGCTCGCAGATCGCTGGAACGACGGTATATCACTCAGGCATTGCAGGATACAGGGTGGAATGTGTCCGCGGCTGCAAGGAAACTCAGCATTAATAGAAGGCAGGTACAGCGGCTGATGCGCCGTTACGAACTGGGGACCTCACCACGATTGCGTCGAGAAACTGAGGGTGGATGGGTGAATGGGGAGGATGGGAAGATGGGGAGAGGGGAGAAGAGAGCGATGAGCGTTCAGCGTTGAGCGTTCAGACGGAGGAAGGGAGAAGAGAGCGATGAGCGTTCAGCGTTGAGCGTTCAGACGGAGGAAGGGAGAAGAGAGCGTTCAGACGGAGGAAGGGAGAAGAGAGCGTTCAGCGTTTAGATGAGGGAGAAGGGGGAAGAATCTGAAATCTGGCAATCTGAGAATCTCAGAGGCAACTGCCCAAGGATGAAGAGACGGCACTCTTGACCGGCTGCCATTCACCCCCATACCATTGTGGCAACATTCTGTTGTCCGCCTCCCATCCAGGAGTATTCACATGTCACGAACCCACGTCACTATCACCTGTGCCATCCTTGTTCTTGCCCTTGCTTCGTTTCAGACAGCGGACGCGATATCCGACAGTCCAGATATCAAGCTCGGAGGGGAAATACGCCTGCGGGGCGAGGCCTTTGACAATCTGCTCGATCTGGCAGACAGCACTCACGATTCATATGAGTTCTACAGGCTGAGAACAAGGATATGGCTTCAGGCGAATCCCCGTCCTGGCCTGCAGCTCTTCTTTCGCTTCGGCAATGAGTACCGGATGGGGCGGGGCGAGAATGATTCCGGGATTCGCGACCCCGAAAGCAAGCTCTCCATCGACAATGGCTGGGCTGAGGTTGCCCGCCGGCGATTTCGGTTTCGTTTCGGGCGAATGAATCTGATGTATGGTGAGGGATTCCTGATATTTGATGGAACGCCTGCCGACGGCTCGGGCTCGGCATGGTTCGATGCCATGAAGCTCACACTGCTCCGGGGCAGTACCGAGGTTGACCTTCTCGCCGCCAAGATTGACGAGGAGGGATTCGGTGGTTCCTCTCGTGATGAGGATCTCTACGGGGTGTATACGAGGGGCGCGAAGGTGGACTTGTATCTCCTCCGGAGACTGAAGAGAATGGAGAGCTCCAGCGCGTCGGGCACGATCCGGCCGAAAAGGAAGACAATGGCTGTGGGGTTTCGGCTCGCGCATCAGCCGGACCAAGGAATCCGTTATGCGCTGGAAGGGGCTCTGCAAGACGGCACATTCGACAAGAACGAGAGCAATGGATATGGAGGGTACTGTAGGCTTGGCTGGCGTAGCCCTGGAAGAATCCACCACGGGCTCGAGTTCGGTGGGTTGTACCTGAGCGGTGATGATCCCACCACCGAAGAGTATGAGGGATGGGATGGCTTCTACTCAGAGTGGCCAAAGTACTCAGAGCTGTATGTCTACACCATGTACGACAATACCACACGGATCAGCCCCAACGAGCCCGGAACATGGACCAACCTGATGGCCGGTTGGCTTGACCTGAGTGCCGGGCCGCCACGCCATCAGATTTCCGCGCGGATCACGTCCCTTCGTTCGGTAAAGGACCACACGGGTGCGGGAGAGGGCAGCAACCGCGGACTGCTTTTGGCTCTACGGGCTGATGCCGTATTGGGCGAAGGATTTGAGGGGCAGATTGTAGCTGAGTTCTTCGATCCTGGAGACTTCCATGCGGAGAATGCAGATCAGGCGTGGTATGCACGGTGGCAGCTCACTGCTTCATTTTGAGAAGCCGTGGGGTGCGGCATTATATGGCACAATCCGGAGAGTGAGAAAATGAGATGTATGGGCGTCTTGGGGCACGATGTCGACCACGCGGGATGCGTGGTCGAGGTGGAAATTCGGGAAATGTCGAACAATCAATCCGCCAGCCGACGGATTCGATGTTCGGCCGCGACGCCTGGCAAAGCCGCAGTGCCAGGCATCTCTATTCCCGTGTGCCGTCGCGGGAATGGACTGGCCCGGACTTCTCACCAGCCGTCTGCTGCAATGACTGGTCTGGCACTGCCTCCTTCGTTACGCTCCGTCGACCGGCCTCAACGTATTGCCGAGAATACGTCTTCAGCCGGTCTCGGTCGCAGGCCTTGCAGGCAATACCATCTCAGCCGTTTCGCGACGAAGGCCAGTGAGAAGTCCGGGCTATCTCTCTTCTGTCTGCTTTGGGTCTTGGTTGCCACCGCGGGGGGGCAGGGCTCCCCAGATGATGTGAGAGAGGCCCTTCCGGAAGCGTATCGCGCAGACATCCAAGAGAGTCTCCGGCTGGCCGGGGACAATGCGGAGGAACTGGAGAAAGTGATTGAGGAGGTCGATGAGGACCTGCGGGAGGAGGCGTCGTTCATCCTCGCCAACATACCCTACAGAGATCTTGGAACGGTCACCGGCGACCTGCTTCTGGAGAACATCCAGTGGGCCCACACAGCAAGGGAAAGCCTGCCGTGGGGGCCCAGTATTCCAGACGACATCTACCGTCATTATGTCCTGCCTTACCGCGTCACGCAGGAGCGACTGGTCTCCTGGAGGCCATTCTTCTTTGACGAGCTTTTTCCCAGGATACGGGAATGCACCACCATGTACGAGGCCGCAGTGGAGGTGAACAGGTGGCTTGATGAGAAGATAGATTTCAAGACCAGCGAACGACGGGATCAGGATCCGGTCACCACTGTCAGACGAGGCATAGGGCGGTGTGAGGAGATGACTATAGCGTTTGTGGTTGCTGCACGGTCCGTGTGTATTCCCGCCCGATCGTGTTGGACGCCCTGGTGGTCATTGAACGACAACAATCACGCGTGGGCGGAGATCTGGGCCGATGGCCAGTGGTACTTCACTGGATCTGCCGAGGCGCGGGAGAAGCTGAATGAGGCTTGGTTCAAGAAACCCGCGAAACATGCCGCAGCGGTGTACAGCACCTGTTTCGGTGTGTCCACAGGTGAAGAGGAGCGTATCTACAGGCAGGGCGATAGGTATACACTGATCAACTCCACGCATGTATACACCGATCCGTGTGAGCTCCGAGTGAAGGTCACTGACACGGCGGGAGCACCGGCCTCGTGCTGCAGAATCTGGGCGAATGTGTTCAATTACGGGTGGTTTCGAGCCGTTGCATCAAAGGAAACCGATGATGAGGGTTGGGCCACATTGGTGCTCGGGCCAGGCGAATACCTTCTGACCGGGGGAACGGATACCACCGGTTCTTGGCGCAAGGTGCGCTTATCCGCCCAGGAGCCGGATAGTATCACCCTTACGCTTGGCAACCCCTCGGCTCCAGAGGGATTCACCTGGCTGAGGTACTTCCCATGATCAGGCATGCTGTCCTTCTGTGTATTGTCCTGACGTATGCCGGAGCTGAAGAGCCATTGGACAGGGCCGTATCAAATAGATCGGTGTGGGAACATGTGCTGCAACAGCTCGAGGGAACGGAACGGGCGAGGGCACAGTATCTGCTGGAGGAGCTTCCTCTTCTCGATCTCCTGGAATCCGACGAGATCACCATTCTGAATCATGTGGGACTATGCACCAAAAGCACCCTTCTTTTCGAAGACTACGATCTTCCTGAAGATACACTCCGGGCTTATCTGCTCTGGCCCACGACAAGCTACCTGGATCATATGACCGATTGGAGGCCCCTGCTTCGGCAGGAGCTGGATGGGTTGGTGCAGGAGGGGGTGGATACCACCGTGGATTCGGTTGTTGCCTTCCTCTGTCGCCGGGTTCGTATCGACGAGCGAAAGGATCTCTTCGGCCCGTCGTCTCCACCGGTGGGAACCTATCGCCGGCGATGGGGCAATGAGCGTGAGCGTGCATCGTTGCTGGTGGCGGGTCTCCGGAGCGTGGGCATCGCCGCCAAGCTTGGCGGCGAGGGCCGATGGGTACAGTACTGGCATGGTGGGTGGTGCGGCGCGTGCGTGCCCCCGGGATGTGAGTTCGACGCAGGGGATCTTTCTGAGGAAACCGTGACGTCGATTCCCGACGCGGAATTGGAGCTGGTGCTGAGGCTCCATGGACTCCCGCACCTATCGGAGGAGGGGGTGGGTCTGGCGCGTTGGGAGGAAGGCAGGTGGAGACCGGTGATACATCCGGAGGTCCCTATGGCGTTCCACACCACGGACAGCTCCATGGTCGTCCGCACGGTACCGGGAACCTATCTTGCCACGGTTGGCATCAGGAACGCCCGTGGGGAGCCTCGTGTCTGGGCCAAGGAGGTTCGTTTGCAGAGCGGCGTTTCCACAAGGTTGGTCTGCGCTTTGGACATTCCTTTCGAAGAGCTCTCCGAAGACGATCTCGTTGGCGGCAAGAGTCCTGAGCTTGATGAGGTAGTCTTGTACCAGCGGAGTGGCGAAACGGTTCTGCTCAACGATATGATTGGTAAGGCGCCCCTCGTGTTGGTGCTGATGGAGAGTGGCGCGGAGCTGTCCGAACGCTTGATTGAAGGGCTCTTGGCAGGAGAAGAGGAATGCCGTGCACAGGGAGCCACCCTTGTGATTGTGGGACTGAGTGAAGAGGCCGGCGCAGCCGAGCTTATCGATAAAGACCGATCTTTGTCTCGTGCATTGGGGATAGAAGAGAAGAATGAGTCGAGAGACTCCGAGCTTCCTCAGGTACTCGTGTTCGCCTCTGATGGCGAACTACTGCTGAGGAGATCAGGATATCATACTCGCTTGATGGATTTGATCGTTTACACAATCCGGAATCAGCAATCATCTGGTTCCGGTTGACATGTCACAGGTTCGCCGCTAGAATCCTCGTCTCGATTTCCGAGTCATGAATAGCACTTCCTCCGGATCCAGTTCTCCATGGGGTGTTGCGAGTTGCCAACAGGGTGACGAGTGAAGAGACCTCTCTTGGGCCAAAGGATTATTCCGGAAGGCATGTCACACGGATTTGTCCCTGCACAGGCGCGAAGGTGGAGCATAATATGAGAGTGACGCTGTCTACGCTCTGGTTCTATTGGAAGCGATTCGGCCACCGCATGGGGCTGATACAGACGGAGATAGTTATGGCACTCTCATATCTGTTTGTGTTCGGTCCTGGAAGGCTCGTGCTGGTGGCGATCCGATCAGATCCCTTGGCGAAGCGGCTGCCGGTGGGGGAGCAATCGCTCTATTTCGCCAAAGAGGCCTCTCCGACGGAGATTGACCACTACACACACCAATTCTGAGCTTCCGCATGCAGAAGCGCTTCGCAATTGGGGCACTGGAATGGGAAGGAGAGCGTTCAGCGTTCAGCGTTCAGATGACGGAGGAAGGACGAAGGAGAGATTCTTCGCTCCTTGCAGTCGCTCAGAATGACAGGGGTAGTGCCCAAGAGGATGCGTGAATGTCTGTCATTCTGAGGGAGCGGAGCGACCGAAGAATCTGGGAGGAGGGGGAGAGGAAGCGTTCAGCGTTGAGCGTTCAGCGTTCAGATGACGGAACGAGGAGAGATTCTTCGCTTCCTGCAGTCGCTCAGAATGACAGGGGTAGTGCCTATGTGGATGTGTACATGCGTGTCATTCTGAGAGAGCGGAGCGACCGAAGAATCTGGGAGGAGGGGGAGAGGAAGCGTTCAGCGTTGAGCGTTCAGCGTTCAGATGACGGAACGAGGAGA
>JAUXFG010000187.1 GCA_030620115.1 Candidatus Fermentibacterota bacterium | reverse complement strand
GAGATTCCAGATTGCCAGATTCCTCCCCCTCTCCCTACTCTTCGAATCCCAGTGGTTTGAGACCACTTCCTTCAGCAGGGAAACGGATGATTCCGCCATCTGAGAAACGGACATCGACCTCGAGATCAGAACCGAATCCATGTCGGGCCACCACAAGACCTGTTCCATACTCCGGGTGCTTCACACGCTTGCCCATGGCCAAGATCACCGAGGGCGGGACCTGAGAGCTACTATAGTCCAGCACCGCCTCGCCCTCTATCCTGGGTTGGGGTTTTGGCCGGGACGGCTTTCTCCATCGAGGCGTGGATCTCACCGAAAAATCGCCTTTCGATATGCAGTCGGAAGGGATCTCCTTGAGGAACCTCGAGACTCCTTGACTCCCCATGCCAAATCCGCCCTGGTACCGGCTCGACGCGTATGTCAGCACCAACCGCTCCTTTGCCCGCGTCATGCCCACATAGAAAAGCCGTCTCTCTTCTTCGAGCTCCTCTGGATCCTTGAGCCCTCGATGCCACGGAAGAAGCCCATCCTCCACCCCTACGATGAACACCACGGGAAACTCCAACCCCTTGGCGCAGTGCAGGGTCATCAAGGTCAGCAGTTCTCCTCCGAATTCCGCCTCGTCGACCTGCGTGACCAGTGACACCTCCTCCAGGAATTCCCCGGTCGAACCCTTGCCATCCGAGCCTTGATAGGCTTGCGTGGCCGCAAGCAGTTCTTTTATGTTCTCGATTCTCCCCTCGGCTTCCAGTGATCGTTCTTCTTCGAGCTTCTCGATAATCTGCAAAGTCTTCACCGTTGCCGCCGTCAACTCCCCCACATGATGATCCTGTATCTTGCTTCGGAGGTCGGCCAGCAGCTCACCCAAGGCCTTGAGCCCTGCACGTGCGCGCCCCCTCAGGTCCAGTTCCATAGGAGGATCATCCTCCCTGCATATGAGCACCGCATCGAAAAGGGTGATCCCTCTCTCCTCGGCAAACGATCTCAACTGCTGAAGGGACCTCTCTCCCACGCCTCTTGGGGGCACATTGATGATTCTCGAGAGACTCAGTTCATCCAGTGGATTGAATGCCACACGGAGATATGCCAAGATATCCTTGATCTCACGCCGCTCGTAGAAACGTAGTCCGCCAATAATCCTATACGGAATACCATTGCTCGTCAGCGTTTCCTCGAAGGCACGAGACTGGGCATTGATCCTGTAGAGCACCACCTGATCGCCCAGGGAATGTCCCTTTGTTCTGAGATCCAAGACCCGCCGGGCGACCTGGGTGGCCTCGTCACGCTCGTCAATGGCCTGCACCACGACTACAGGAGCTCCTGGCTCCCGATCCGTCCAGAGTCTCTTCGACTTCCTGCTCACATTGTTTGTCACTACACCCGATGCAGCCCGCAGGATATTCGCTGTGGACCGGTAGTTTCTTTCCAGCCTTACCACCTTGGCATCGGGATACTCGCTTTCGAATTCCAGGATATTCCTGACTTGTGCGCCTCGCCAGCGATAGATGCTCTGATCATCATCACCAACCACACAGAGATTCCGGTGGGCGCTGGCGAGCATGGAGAGGAGAATGTATTGGGCGTGATTCGTATCTTGATACTCATCAACCAGGAGGTAGCGGAATCTATTGCGATAGAGATCGAGTATATCCGGCCTCTCCTCGAAGAGGCGTACTGGCATGACAAGGAGATCATCAAAATCCAAGGCATTGTGGGAACGCAAACGCTTCTCATACTTCTTGTAGATATCCGTCACGACATGCTGGTATGATCCTCTCGCCCGTTGGTCATAGATTTCAACATCGATAAGATCATTCTTGGCTCTGGAGATGGAGCCTCTGATCTGCCGGGGCGGATAATCGGTGGTTGAGATGGCCAGATCGTTCTGTATGCGTTTGACCAGCCGCAACGAATCGTCGGCATCATAGATCACGAAATCGCCTCGTATGCCAATGGCATCGAGGTGGCGTCTCAGCACTCTGGCGCACAATGAATGGAAAGTACCGACCCACATCCGATCAACGGCACTTCCCAGGAGCTCCCCCAACCGCTCCTTCATCTCGCCGGCCGCCTTGTTCGTGAACGTCACTGCCATTATGTCATGAAGCGGGATGTCCGATGCAGCCACAAGATAGGCGACACGGAAGGTAAGAACCCGGGTCTTTCCGCTCCCCGCCCCTGCCAAGACAAGCAACGGCCCGTCCCCGTACGTGACCGCCTCCAGTTGCCTGGGATTGAGCGCGGCCTCGAGTTGCTCGATCAATGCGTCAGTCTGATTGAGGCCGGGCGAACTCAACTCGCCCATTTCCTGTCTGTTCGTCCCATCCCCATCCTCCCATTCGACGTTGAACCGAGTGAGCTTGCCCCGAGCGTAGGCGAGGGGATGTTCATTCCCTCAATTCGCATTCCAGCAATCCAGCATTTCCCTCTTCCTCCAATCCCCCCTCCCCAGATTAGAGATTAGAGATTCCAGATTGCCAGATTCTTCCTCCCTCTCCCAGATTCTTCGGTCGCTCCCCTCCCTCAGAATGACAGACATTCACACATCCATATAGGCACTACCACTGTCATTCTGAGCGACCACAAGGAGCGAAGAATCTCTCCTTGCTCCTTGTTCCGTCATCTGAACGCTGAACGCTCTCTTCTCCCCATTCCCCCATTCCCCCTCAATACGCCTTGGCGAAGAGCACACGCCTTGTGGAAGGCCTGCCCGAGAAAATGCAGCTGCCCGGTTCCTCTTCCCCTTCCATCGGAATGAGGCGTATCGTCGCCTTGGTCTTTTCCTTGATCTCTTCCTCTACCGTGGAATCGCCGCACCAATGCGCCCACACAAACCCCGACCCGGTCTTGAATAGCTCCTCGAACTCACCCCAGGTATGTGCCACATAGGTATGTTCATCTCTGAACTTCTTTGCGCTCTCGAACAGGTTCTTCTGTATCCGCTCTGCCAAAAGCTCAATCTCCTCGGCGGCTCGATCCATGGGCACCTGTATCTTCTCGCGTATGTCCCGTCGTGCAAGCACCACTTCACCATTCTCGAGATCACGGGGCCCAAGCTCCACGCGGATGGGTACGCCCTTCAACTCCCACTCAGTGAACTTCCTCCCTGGCTTGGCCGTATCCCGATCGTCAACCACGCACCGCCAGGATGGCGGGAAGCCATCGACAAGTCGCCTGGCTGCTTCCAGCACACCTTGCTTCTGTTCCTCGGTCCTATAGATGGGGACCACCACCACGAGTTGGGGCGCAAGTCGTGGTGGTATCACGAGGCCGCCGTCATCACCGTGCGTCATGACAAGGCCACCCACCAGCCGTGTGGATACACCCCAACTGGTCGCCCACACAAGTTCTTGCGTGCCCTCCTTGGAGAGATACGTGACATCGAAGGCCTTGGCGAAGTTCTGACCAAGGTCGTGGCTTGTCCCCGCCTGAAGCGATTTCCCGTCCTGCATCAGGGCCTCTATGCAATAGGTGATCAAGGCCCCAGGAAACTTCTCTTTCTCCGTCTTCCTCCCAATGAGGACCGGCATGGCCATATACTCCTCTGCGAAACGCCGATATACATCGAGAATAAGAAGAGCTTCCTGCTCCGCTTCCTTATGCGTGGCGTGGGCTGTATGTCCCTCCTGCCAGAGAAATTCCGTGGTTCTCAAAAAAAGCCGCGTCCGCATCTCCCACCGCACTATATTGGCCCATTGGTTGAGCAGGAGAGGAAGGTCGCGATACGACTGGATCCACTTCCGGTACATGCTCCAGATAATCGTTTCGCTGGTTGGGCGCAGATAGAGCGGCTCCTCGAGCTTCTTCCCTCCGCCAATGGTGACCACTGCACACTCCGGTGAAAAACCTTCAATGTGCTCGGCCTCACGCTTCATGAAGCTTTCTGGTATGAGAAGAGGGAAGTAGGCATTGGAATGGCCTGTATCCTTGAACATCTGATCTAGGGCGCGCTGCATGTTCTCCCAGATACCGTAGCCGTTCGGTCGGATAACCATACATCCCTTGACTGGCGCATAGTCCGCCAGTTCAGCGTTCAAAACAACATCAACATACCACTGCGCATAATCCTCTTTTCGAGGCGTAATCACACGTGCCACGGTATTCCTCCACTATCCTGGATATCTTCCAAAATCCCACGGAACGCGGGGCTGGAACGGATGCCGAGAGCTGATGAGCTGTTGAGCCGATAAGCTATTGAGCTGTTAAGCTGGGTGAGAGGGAGATGCCTCTCGCCCATTCCTCTCCCCCACTCGTCTCTTGCCCCGGGGTTCTCGGCTTCCAGCCTCGCATCCTCGATCATCTTCGCCATCTCGCGACGAGGGACGACGACTAGAAAAGTGCGTAAATGAATGGCGCCAGAGCCGAACCCTCAGTGAAGAAAATCAAGAGGCTCATGAGCAGCAGCACGATAACGATGGGTCCGAGCCACCATTTCTTTCTGACTCTCAGGAATTGCCAGAATTCCCCGATAATCGAGACTTTGCTGGCCTTTGCCATATCAGACTCCTTTTGTCATTCGATAAATGTGTTGAGGAATCAATCAAGTACGAACTTCGACCGCCAATCCTCCGCTTCCTTCATGGGAGCCATGTTCTTCTTGGCGAGCATATATGAACCAAGAACCAGATAGTCCATATGCGTCCGCATGAAGCACATGAATGCGTCGTCAGGAGTACATACAATCGGCTCACCCCGAACATTGAAGCTCGTGTTGATAATCACCGGACAACCGGTTCTCTGTCGAAAGGCTTCGATCAGATCATAGTAGAGCGGATTCTCATCTCGACTCACTGATTGGATGCGTGCGGATCCATCCACATGCGTCACCGACGGGATCATCCGCTTATCCTCGCGAACCTGGGCAACGAGAAGCATGTACGGGCTCGGTCGATCAATCTCGAAGTACTCAGAAATGTGTTCCTCGAGCACCGTAGGAGCAAAGGGGCGGAAGCTCTCCCTGAACTTTATCTTGAGATTGACGATGTCTTTGTTCTCGGGATTGCGCGCATCAGCAATGATGGAGCGATTCCCCAGCGCGCGGGGCCCATACTCCATCCTTCCCTGGAACCATCCGATCACCATCTGCTTCTCAATGAGCTTCGCCGTTTCCTGGAGCAGCTCCTCTCTCTCGAGCTTGCGAAACGTGATCGCATTGGATGTCCTGTACTTGTGCGCGTCATGACACACGGGAAACGACACATCCCGGCCGGTAAGATAGCGCTCGATCTCATCTTCGCTGAACGCGGGGCCAAGATACGGAGTAGTCCAGTTGCCGTTCCTTGGATTGCCCAATAGGGTATGGTAGATAAATCCTGCCACGCCCACCGCCCCACCAGCATCTCCGGCGGCAGGCTGGACAAATAGCTTCTCGAACGGCCCCTCGCGGATGAGTCGCCCATTGGCAACACAGTTCAGTGCAACCCCGCCTGCCATGCACAAATCCTTCAGACCGGTTATTTCATGCGCATGATGGGCCATGCGAAGAACGATTTCTTCGGTCACCTTCTGCACGCTGGCGGCAATATCCTTATGGTGTTGATGGAGCTCGCTTTCCGGCGATCGCGTAGGGTAGCCAAAGAACTCCTCGAACCTCTTGTTCACCAGGGTGAGCCCATAGTCATAGGCGAAGTAGTCCATGTTCAGCCGGAAGGATCCATTCTCCCTTACGTGGACCATATGTTCCATCATCTTGTCATAATGAACCGGGCGACCGTACGGTGCGAGCCCCATGACCTTGTATTCCGCCGAGTTGACCTTGAAACCGAGGTACTGGGTGAACGCGGAGTAGAGCAGGCCAAGCGAATGGGGGAACTTGATCTCTTCCATGAGCTCTATGTCGTTCCCTTTCCCTTTTCCGATAGTGGCGGTGGTCCACTCCCCCACCCCGTCCACCGTAATGATCGCCGCCTCCTCAAATGGACTAAACAGAAAGGCGCTGGCCGCGTGTGATTGATGGTGTTCTGCGAACATGAGGGTGCCGTCAAAGCCGAGCTCGTTATGGATAAGCTGCCTTATCCAAAGCTTCTTCCGGAGCCAAAGTGGCATCGCCTTCCTGAAGGAGGGAAAGCTTCGCGGGAAGGTGGCCAGATAAGTGAGAATTATCCGCTCGAATTTGACAAACGGTTTATCGTAGAAACCGACATAGTCAACATCCGAAATGGTAATCTCCGCTTCTCTCAGACAATAATCGATGGCTTCCTTTGGAAACCCCAGATCGTGTTTTTTCCGGGAGAAACGCTCCTGCTGCGCGGCAGCAACGAGTCGACCATCCTGTATCACGCAGGCCGCTGAATCATGATAATAGCAACTGATTCCAAGAATATTCACAGGACCATCACCTCGGATACTCTAAGAGTTCGCACAGGAATCCCATAACTCCTTGCCACACAACGTTTTACGGCCCGACTCACACTCCCCCCATTCCCACATTCTTCCCATTCTCCCATTCGACGTTCGATGTTCGATGTTTCCGCCAGCCGGCGGATTCATTCCCCATTCCAGCATTTCCCTCTTCCTCCAATCCCGCTCCCCAGATTAGAGATTAGAGATTCCAGATTGCCAGATTCTTCCTCCCCCTCCCAGATTCTTCGGTCGCTCCGCTCCCTCAGAATGACAGACATTCACGCATCCTCTTGGGCACTACCACTGTCATTCTGAGCGACTACAAGGAGCGAAGAATCTCTCCTCGTTCCGTCATCTGAACGCTGAACGCTCAACGCTGAACGCTTCCTCTCCCCCTCCTCCCAGATTCTTCGG
>JAUXFG010000208.1 GCA_030620115.1 Candidatus Fermentibacterota bacterium | reverse complement strand
GAACATCCAACATCCAACGTCGAATGTGAGGAGGGATTGAGGGAATGGAGGGGGGACAATGTGGAATCTGACAATGTGGAATCTGTAATCTGGGGGAAGGGGGAGGAATTGCGGGATTGCGGGATTGCGGGAATGCGGGATTGGTCGGAGAGACGTTGTCGGGTGCGGGGGTGGACGGGGAAGATCACAGGGATCTCTTGGCTGATCTCACAAAGCGCAGACATGAGCTTGCCCAACATGTCGGGCTCGTCCACGCTTGATGGGCGGTGGAGAGTCACCAGGACATAGGGCCGATTGTGCCAGGGTTCGAAGGTCTCATGCTCCCAACGCTCCATGGCCCGGGGTAGGAGGCGCACCAACGTGTCGATCATGGCATTGCCGACCAAATGGATCCGATCGCGCGAAATACCTTCCTGAAGGAGGTTCCTGTCAGCATCAGCAGATGGTGTAAAAAGGAAGTCCGCAATCTGATCGGTGAGGAGCCGGTTGATTTCCTCCGGCATGGTTCGATCAAGGGAACGCAAGCCGGCCTCTACGTGACCCACGGGGATGAGAAGTTTCGCACACACCAGTGCGGCGGCCACCGTGGAATTGACGTCGCCGTAGACGAGTACGAGATCGGGGCGATCAGCCAGCATGATTTCCTCGAAACGGATCATGATCTGGGCGGTCTGCGCGCCGTGGGCGCCGGAACCCACCTGGAGATTGAGATCCGGCTCGGGAAGTTCCAGCTCATCGAAGAAGAGCTCGGACATGTTGGCGTCGTAGTGCTGTCCCGTATGCACCAGCTTCTGGGAAACGCCGTCTTTCTCTGACAACGCCGCCATGACCGGCGCCATCTTCATGAAGTTGGGCCGTGCCCCGACTACGTGAACAATCCTCATGATTACCTCGGGTTCTATTCTGGTTGAGCGCTGTGTTCTTTGGCCAGTGTTTTTCTATTTTGCTCAATACAAGCTATCGGGGCAGAGAAGCATGTCCAGGGGTAGGAGGAGAGGGTTCAGGGTTCAGCGTTCAGTGTTTAGATGACGGAAACAGGGTGTAGGAAAGATTCTTCGCTCCTTGGGGTCGCTCAGAATGACAAGGGTGGTTGGCATTGGATGTGAAGAGCCGTGTCATTCTGAGGGAGCGGGCGACTGAAGAATCTGGGCGGGGCTGGGAGGAGCAAGTATTCAGTGTTCAGCGTTCAGATGACGGAGGAAGAATCTGGATAGGGAGGGAAGAAGGAGCTGATAAGTGATAGCTGATGGCCAGGGGCGTGCGGATGGCGTGGGCTTAGATGTCGCCGAGGCCGATGGAGAGGCTGAGCCCAAAGGCTTTGCTTCTGCCTGCTGGAAGGCGAAAACCGAAGACGGAGAGATCGGTGTGAAGAACCCAAAGGTTCAGTCTCGAACCGATGGAGAGGCTGAGATCCTCGAGGCCGCCGATGCTGATCCCGAATCGCGGCCTGAGCCAGGAGAGTGGTTCCCATTCGGTGCCCAAAAGGAAACGTGGTTCAGTGGATACTCCGGCTAGGGTGCGAAGGCCTTGAATCCATGCCAAGTGTATCTGTCCCCATGCGGTGTGGACAGCAACGAGGGATCGCAGCTCGGTTGGAAGCGGCGTGGACCAACTGGAGAAGTTCCTGGTAGAATCCGCCTTGGCAAAGGCATCGTCGCCTTTTTCAAGGGTCCACCCATCCATCTCGAAATGGTAATACTCCTCTGTTGACTCGGGCCAAATAATCGAAGGCCCAATAGTGCTCACCGCAAGCCGTATTTCCAACTGGTCGAATGCCGCCCAGAAGCCCAGATCAAAGGCGATGCCCTTGCCCGTGCCCTGGGAGTATCGCACCGCGGTGGCGCCCCACCCCGTGACGCCGGTGTCCTCCGTGATGAGTTCGCCTCGGCTCTCCGTAATGGCGGCTGCCTTCCACGGGAAGAGAAACTCAAGGCCTCCGCCGGCAGCGAACTTCCATGCTCCGATCGAGCCCAAGGGGTGGCCATAGCTGAAGCCGAAGGAGCTCATGGCCAATAGGTGGCCAGAGTTGAGGAGATGGTATTGCTCGCCGAGTGTATTGCCAAAGAAGGCGATTTCGAGCAAATCCTTGTCCAAACCAACATCGGACCCCACATAGGATCTCATGATATAGCCGAGCTTTCCCGCTCTCAGACTCATTGCCCCCACACGGGTCACCGCCCGGCCTCGCAACTCGTCCGCGATTTCAGCAAGGATCGTCTGCTTATCCTCATGATCCAAGAAGGTGCCGTTATACTTTGTGTAGAGGTCGAGATCAATGGAATTGTTGGCCATGGAAGTAGTGATCCCGATGAGCTCATAGCCCCATGCTTCGCCGTAGTTCACCGCCAGAAGCGCGGGGTTCACGGCCCAGGGGGGCCGGCCATACACCGTACGGGCAGGATTCCATGGTACATCGCTCGAATCTACTGCCGAGGTCATCAGGAGAACGAGGATCAGCGGCACTGTTCTCTTTCCCCAGGACCCCGCCCAGATTCTTCGGTCGCACTGCTTCCTCAGAATGACACGTAGTAGCCGATTCCTCAGTATATATTCCAGCATTTCGGTTCTTCCATAATCTCCACTAAATCCATGGATTTAGTGGACTTTTTCCGGGACGTTTCATTCTCTCGTTTTACGATCAATGCTAGTGTCTGCTGTCCGCCAGCTGGCGGACAGCGAATACGCCTGCGGGGTCCTCGGTCGCAAGCCTCGCGGCCACAATCATCTCGACCCTCTCGCGACGAAACCAGGTGAGAAATCCGGGCTATCCATTGCGAGGAGCCCTTCCACAAGCTCAGGATAGAGTCCGCGACGAAGCAATCTCACCTGCTCTCAACTGAGATCGCCGCGCTATCGCTCGCGATGACCAGCTCCTCCACCTGTCATTGCGAGGAGGCCAGCGACGAAGCAATCTCATCCGCCCATTGAGATCGCCGCGCTGTTGCTCGCGATGACCCCCCCGGGCCTGAGTCATTGCGAGGAGGGTTCCGAGAGTGTGAAGCACTTCCCGGCCTGTCCTGAGACATCCCCTTTTCCCTCTGATTCCTTCGCGCTGTGTCAGAACGGTTTGCGGGGCTTCCATCCTTCGTGAGTCAAGTCGAGTTTATGCAAGAAGAATACCGGCCCCAGTCGATCATACTTTCGTGAGTATTGCATAGAGGCTGAGGTTGCCCTCGTGGCCACCGGCGCGGAAGGTCTCGAGAATGGAGAAACCGGTGTCTGCGGCCAACGTGTGGATTTCTTTCTGGTCAATGAGATGGCAGTAACGAATCCCGAAGCCTTCATGCTTCCAGTCGAGGAGATAGTCACCAGGCTCGAGATCGTGGATGTCGACCTCTGTGTTGTCCCAGCCCACGATTTTTTTTCTCATGCGGGGATGATCGAGAAATTGCCATGTGGAGAGAATAAGGCGTCCTGCAGGCGTGAGCAACCCCGCCACCTCGCTCAGAAGACGTTGTCTGAGCGCAGAAGAGGGGATATGGTGGAGTATGGCCAGCAGAAGCACGGTGTCGAACTGCTGATGATTCTTGTCTGATGGATTTCTCAAGAGGTCAGGCCAGTGTGGAGAGGTGATGTCAATGACAAGAAACCTAGGTTGAGGAACGAGATGGGCAGTGGTGTCATCTTGGAAGGCCGATTGGGCGATTTCGATCAACTGCATAGAGCGGTCAATGCCAACATAATGAGCCACTATTCCTTGCTGGATCAACCTATGCGCAACTCTGCCATTGCCGCAGCCAATGTCGAGTACCCTTGCTCCATTGGTGATGCAGCGCGTAATCTTATCGAGATCTCGACTTCCTTGGGATCGAGTCTTGGAGAATGAAGTTGCGAAGGTGGTATAGAATTCGTGATTGAGTTTCAAAAGCCGATGGATGGTTTCTTGTCTCATGATCTGTGGTCGTCTCGTCTGTTGATCATTTCAAGTGGCACATTCTCTTCTCGCGATCGAGCAATTCGCAATGCGGGCTAGGATAAGGGTTCAGTGAAGTCATGACAACTGAAGTGGAAGACGCGCAACACGCACGGTGGTTGGCGACCCACATGGAGCGGGTCGACTTGGATGAGTGCAGGCCGGATCTCCTGGAGATCCTTGGGCGCCTTTCTCTACTCGAAAACAGTACCGCGGACCAAACCAATAGGGTGATACGACGACATGGCAAGGGTCGTTTTACCAAGACCCAGGTCCTGAAAGGCTACCGAGAGTTATTGGCCCGTGGGGAAATACAGCCCATGCCGGCCGTCGAAAAACTGCTCCAGCTCAAGCCGACGCGAACGGTATCGGGCGTGACCCCAGTGGCTGTTTTGACGAAACCATTTCCTTGCACAGGTACCTGTGCCTTCTGCCCCGACCTCCCTGGTATTATGCCCACATCGTATCTGCCCAACGAGCCGGGCGCTCGCCGCGCGGCACAGCTTGACTTCGACCCATTTCTGCAAACCGAACGCCGCATACGGGCCCTCAGGAGCATTGGTCATCGAACCGACAAGATCGAACTCATCGTTCTTGGCGGCACATGGTCACGCTATCCGACTGAGTATCAGGAATGGTTCATCCGGCGATGTCTCGATGGCATGAACGGGACGGAGTCAGAGACGCTGGAAGAGGCACAACGCAGGAATGAGCGCGCCGCATGCCGCAATGTGGGCATGGTAATCGAGACCAGGCCTGATTGTGTGAGCTGGGGCGAGTTGGCGTGGCTGCGGGAGCTTGGCGTCACTAAGGTTCAGATTGGCATCCAGAGTCTGAATGAGGAGATTCTTGCGCGGAACAAGCGTGGCCATGGAGTTGAGGAAACGCGACAGGCATTCAGGTTGCTGCGCACGACGGGTTTCAAGATTCATGCACACTGGATGCCCAACCTCCTGGGCTCCACTCCCGAGTCGGATCTTACTGATTTCGCTTTGCTCTGGGACGATCCATCGTTCCGCCCTGATGAACTGAAGATCTATCCATGCTGCATTCTTCCCGGAACCGAAGTCTATGACCTCTGGAAGTGTGGCCTGCATTCTCCCTATCCTGACGATGTGCTGACCGATCTCATTGCACAATGCAAGACCATGGTTCCGCCCTACTGCCGGATTACACGGGTCATGCGGGATATCCCCGCCCACGATATTGCGGCAGGATGCACCCGATCAAATCTCAGGCAGATGATTCACGCCTTCATGAGCGCGCGGGGTAAGGCATGTGCTTGTATCCGGTGCCGGGAGGTTCGCACGCAGCAGTTGGATCCGGCGTCGATTCATCTCCACGACCTGACCTATGAGACAGGCGTATCCACTGAGCATTTTTTGTCTGCAGATGAGAAGGGGATCCGTCCGGGCCGAAGCCATGCCCTGCTGGCCGGCTTTCTGCGTCTCTCACTACCCCACGCGGCCATTCCTGAGGAGGCTCGAGAGTTTGACGAGATTGACGGCGTTGCCATGATCCGTGAAGTTCACGTCTATGGTCCGGCCCTTGCCCTTGGATCGAAAATCCCGGGCCGCGCGCAGCATGCTGGCCTGGGCACCCGGCTCCTTGAACGCGCAGAACAGATCGCCAGAGAAGCCGGGTTCAGGCGCATTGCGGTCATTTCAGCCATAGGTACCCGCGAGTACTATCGAGCCCGGGGATATGTTGATGGAACGCGGTATATGATGAAGGGGATGGAGGGGATGGGGGAGGAATGTGAAATCTGACAATCTATAATCTGTCAATCTGG
>JAUXFG010000047.1 GCA_030620115.1 Candidatus Fermentibacterota bacterium | reverse complement strand
TGTTCTGGAGAAGACCGTTCTGGTGTTCGGACAGATGAATGAATCAGCTGGCGCGCGCCTGAGGGTTGCACTCACTGGGGTGACTCAGGCCGAATATTTCCGGGACAATCTGGGCATGGATGTATTGCTGTTTATTGATAATATTTTCCGTTTCAGCCAAGCCGGTGCGGAGGTGGGCGCCCTGCTGGGGAGAATGCCCTCTGCCGTGGGCTATCAACCGACCTTGGGAACTGAGATGGGCGAGCTGCAGGAGCGAATCGCATCCACGGCGCGGGGATCCATCACCAGCGTTCAGGCGGTCTACGTGCCTGCGGACGATCTCACGGATCCCGCACCGGCTGCGACCTTCTCACATCTCGATGGGACCGTTGTATTGAGCAGGAAGATTGCTGAACTTGGCATTTATCCGGCCGTCGATCCTCTGGAGTCCGCCTCAAAGCTCCTGTCGCCCGCCATCGTCGGAGAGGAGCACTACCGTACTGCACGAGAGGTTCAGGCCATCTTGCAGCGATACAAAGAGCTTCAGGACATCATTGCCATTCTCGGTGTGGATGAGCTTTTCGATGATGACAAGCAATTGGTCTCACGGGCACGAAAGATTGCTCGATTTCTATCGCAACCCAATTTCGTAGCTGAGCAATTCACGGGGCTTCCGGGGAAGTACGTGAGGGTTCATGACACGGTAAAAGGCTTTGCCGACTTGGCAAACGGTGTCTATGACTCCCTTCCGGAACAGGCGTTTTTTATGGTGGGGACCGCGGAGGAGGCCGTAGAGAAAGCGGAAACGCTGCGGGCTGGAGCGCGCTCATGAGGGAGATCTTTTCCGGGAATACCTACACGCTTTCATTGCTCACGCCGTCAGGGACCGTCTTCCGTGGAGAGGTAGTGAGCGTGGTTCTCCCCGGGGTGAGCGGCAAATTGGGCGTACTTGCCGGGCATATGCCCCTGTTGAGCCTTCTCCGATGCGGCTCCCTGGTGTGTAGGGAACGCGGTGGCGGGTGGCTGCAGTTCGAGATCGGCGAGGGTGTGCTTGACGTGACGCCTGACAGTGTCGAGATCATGACAGACCATGTCGAGAAGGTCCCAATCAGCCTGGCACCCCGGTTCTGATCTAACCCGGACTTCTCATCCCACACCCAAAGCTTTGGGTGTGGGACTATGCCTCCCGTCTACGCCCCTTTGACAGGCTCCCGTCTACGTATGACTACGCCGTGACAAGCCGTCGAGGCAGGCCGGTGGGCACGGCATGCCGTGCCCCTACATGGGGGAGGCCGAATCTGTGGCACATCTGTGGGTCAAGACTGCGAACCAACGGTTCGGATTCTCCCGGTGAACTCCCCACCGGGGCGTAGGCCCCCATGGGCCGGAGGCTGAACCCTTGAACCAGTGAACGGTTATGGCTTGTGTATCACCATCTGCGGGAATGGGATCTCGATGTTTTGCCGGTCAAAGGCTTTCTTGATCTGATAGGTCAGATCGAGTTTGACGCCCCAGTAGTCGGCTGTGTGTACCCACGGTCTTACTATCAGATTCACGCTGGAATCTGCAAGCTCCGCCACCGCAATCTGCGGTGCGGGATCATGCAAGACACGGGGATCCGCCTTCAGAAGCTCTGAGAGGATTTCCATGGCCTTCTCAATGGATGAGCCGTAGCCGATGCCAACCACGAGATCGACCCGTCGTGTCTTCTCGGCAGTGATATTTTTGATCGTATCGCCAAAGATTTTCCCATTGGGAAGCATGATCTTCGCATTGTCAGGAGTCATGAGGATCGTGGTGAAAAGCCCCATCTCTCTCACCGTACCCGAGGCGCCTCCAGCCTCCACGTAGTCACCGATTCTGAACGGTCGAAAGACCAGCAGCATGACGCCGGCTGCGAAGTTGGATAGCGAGCCCTGGAGCGCGAAGCCAATGGCAAAGCCTGCGGCACCAAATACTGCAATAAGCGAAGCGGTCTCCACACCAAACTTGTCCAGCGCCGCAAGGGCGGCGAAGGTAAGGATGAGGAAATAGGTAAGGCTTCCCACGAAGCTCACGATCACCGGGTCGACGCTTCGAGCAGAGAGAGCTTTTCGGAGCAGCTTTCTGGCGAAGCCGGCCACGATACGACCGAGAATCAGGATGAGAATAGCGCCGATGATGCGGATGCCGTAGGTAGTGGCAAACGTGATTAGCGTGTTCATAACGTTTTCCATAATGACCTCCTTCTTGAAAACCTATCGGTAGATCATGGCCCGTATTTCAGTAACCTCTCAATAGATCCATGCATCGAACCTTCTTCCCCTTTTGCTTTGTATGATGGAGGGATGCGTTTCATCGCGTCCGCGGTGTAGGGCATAGGCGGCCACGACGGAGCGTGGCCCTCCAGCGGATGAATTCACGGTTGTGATGTGATATCAAAATAACCCTTAGCGATGTTTTCCGGTAACTTCTCAATAGCTCCGTGTATCCGACCTTCTCCCCCTTTGCAAAGGGGGATTCAGGGGGGTTTTTCCGATATCACATATTTCATTCTTTACTTCCTCTCCCCATGTCTTCTCAGAATAACTTGTAGGCAAGGCCAAGTCCCAAAACCTGACGGAATCGACCGCGCAGATCGATCTCCTTATCGTAGAGCAATTCGAAGAAGAGGGACACTTGGATGTACTTGGAGAACGAGGCCGATAAGGTGTTTTCCCATGCGAGGTCGGGAGTCTTCCAGTCGTCCTCCTCTAACTCATCTGATTCCGAGTTGAATAGTGCCTGGAATACCCGTGTCTTGGTGACATACTTCATGTTGCCATCACTAAATGTATGGCTCAGGTCGCTTACCCATTCGAGCCCGCCATCGGTGGTGGTGGAGTATTCGGTCTTTTCCGGGTCCACAGAGATTATCTCATTGGAGATATGCTGCCGGAGCGCAAATCCGACACGCGTGAGGAGTTCGGTGTTTTCGTTCTTGCTAATCGTGCGCCCCAGGCCCAACGCCTCGGTGAGGAGGATCGGATTGAAGCAACGGCTGATCTCAGAGTCGCTGGCGTCGTAGAACTGGCTCTCCAGCGTCACCGCGATCAGCGGGTCGGCGGCCTTTTCCAACGTGAATCGCATGATTGATTCGACAAAGATCCGATCAGATGATTTCTCCGGAGCGGCCCAATTCTTGACGCCCGAGGAATCCTCTTGCTGCACATGTGTTTGACCAAATGAAGCTTTGAGCTCATTGCGCCACTCAATGCTTGGATTCAAGGGTTTGGTGGTAATAAGATTGCCGGCGAATGCCCAAGTGAGCGTACCGGATTCGCCCCCAGTCCATGAGTTACTGTAGCTGCTCTGGTTGAATGTGAGAGAGAGATCGGCCGACTTCTCCCAGCCCTCCGCGAAAACCGCAGATCCCGAAGCCAGAATGAATGCGCACACAAGAAGTGTAGTCATAGCAAAACGCATGGTGATTCTTTCCTTGTTGGTAAGAAGGAATCCGTCCCGAAGGAGACCTATTCCTTGGGTGCTCGATCCATGGAGCGTTTCAATGTGGCGAGCTGTCTCTCCAAAGCCTTGATCTGTTCCTCTGGGTCATTTTCGTATCGTATTGCTTCATCCGCAGGGGCGCCTCGGTGTGGCAGTTCGGTCAAGGTAACCGGGAGCACAAAGACCGCATCATTTCGGAGGATATTGAATTCCAGCGCTGCTCCTGGCCCTACACAGGATACGGCCCTCATGAGGCCGCCCGGGCTATCTACCGGGTGCTCGCCGCAGCTCAATATCACGTCACCCATCTCGAGGCCGGCCCGATGTGCGGGCCCACCATTTTCCACGTGTACTACGATTGCCCCGATCCCCGGCTCCACGCCAAGAATTGTGCGCAAGGCGGGAGTCATGGCTTGCACACTGATGCCCAGCCAGCTCCGCTTCACTCTCCCCGTGTTGACGAGCTCCGTGGCTACGGAGAGCACTTCGTCGAATGGTACCGCCAATACTCCTGGCATGGTGGCATCTTCGGTAGGATCAATTGGTTCTCCCCATCCGGGGCGGCCAACCACGAGACCTATGACCCGACCGTACACATCCACGAGTATTGCTCCGGCGCTGGCAGGAAGCGGCGGAGTACTCGCTTGAATTTCTGTGGTGACCTGACCGTTCATTCCCGCCGGGCGAACGGCGGTGACAATGCCGGGGCTGTATCCGGCGAGATCTTCAAACCGTGTGGTGATCAGAAAGGTCCAATCGCCAACTTCGGGGAGTACACCTGGTGTTGGTGTGAATGATCCAATCAAAGGATGGGTGAGCTTGAGTAGAGCGATACCTCCCGCGGAGTCAACCCCTGCCACGGCCGCGGAAACCTGATGATCGGTAGAAGTCGTCACCTCAACTGTTTCTGATTGCGCTACTACACTGGCCGCGGTGACCACCAGAGAGTCAGCGATGATGAGCCCGGAGGTGATCAGAACCGAGCGGACGGATTCTTGGTTTGACGGATAGGGAACGGTAATGGTGACGACATCTCTTCTTGCCTGGTCGACCAGGGTTGCCACTTCCGTTTGGAGCTGTTGGAGGAGATCACCAGCGGAGAGTGGACTGGAGGAAAGAATTATCGTTGCCACACATGTGGCGATCTCGCGAGGGAACTTGTTTGCCGTCATGAGGATTGGGGTATCGTTTGGTGAAATGAGCCGTGAGAGATCACCCTAGAACGACCTACGTGAGCATACCGATACCCTTCGAACCTCCTGCCAGATCTGATCGTCTCTTGCAGTGACATTCCGTTCTCGCCCAGTGGAAGAAGAACGGCGATCAAGCGGAACACCGCGCGACATGGGGATACGCACCCATTGTACTTGAGGCGTGGATGGTCGTTGCTCAGGGAGGAGGAGCCTTCGCACCTCAACGAGGCTGGTCTCGTTCCCTCTGCGCGTCGGCGCGTGGCTCGTGGCGAAACCAACAGCAGGAGATCTGCCTATATGTATCGGTTGCATGAGAAGCACCGCCACCACGGTTGCCGCCGCCGCCACTGCCCAGCCGAGTCTGAGACTGAAGCTTGGTTGCGTGATCTGCTCGGCCTCCCAAGGGATACGATCGATTCGGGGGGCAAGCGCCGTGGGAGTCGGTGTGTCCACGAGTCCCTGGAGTGCGTGGCAGAGCTTCTCCGTCTCGACAAACAAGATGCGGCAAGAAGCACACTGGCCGAGGTGGTCTTCGACCCTCTGTTTCTCGGTTGCCGAGAGCCGCGAATCGAGATATTCCGATAGTCGATTCTTTACTCGAGAACAGCGCACGGTTTCACCTCCGGGTATCCTGTAAAACAAGGGCCAAATTCCACCTCCATTCGTTTCTTTCCATGAATCATGTGAGGTATTCCCTCGCCTCGGTCTGGATGAGTTCTCTCAGTCGCAGCCGGCCCCGGTTCACCCGTGATTTGACAGTGCCCAGCGGACATCTGAGGATCTTGGCGATCTGTTCGTATTCGAAACCTTCAATGTCTCTCAATACTACTGCTGACTTGAATTTGGGAGGCAACTGGGCCACGCCCCAGGCGACCAACCTCCGGATCTCATCCCGCTGACTCATTTCCAGCGGGTCGGGGCAGGGGTCTTTCGTGGCGAGGTCCCATCCACGCTCATCAACGGAGTCAGCCACGCCGAGCGGCTGTCGTTTCTCGTCTCGAACTCGGTTGAATGTCAGGTTTTTCGCAATAGTATAGAGCCAGATGGAGAAGTTGCTGCCGGCCTTATAGGTGTTCGCTCGTCTGAAGACGCGCAGGAATGTCTCCTGGGTCAGATCTTCGGCAACTTCCTCGTTGTGTAGCATCCTGTATATGAAGCGGAATATCCGATCACGATAACGTTCGGCCAGAATGCGGAAGGCTCGGTGATCGCCTCTCTTCACCCTCACCATCAAACTGTCGTCAGACTCGTTCATGAGGTCTGAAGTGGCTCCATAGGTAAGCCCGCAACCTTTCTCCAGGGCGAGGATTCTCGAAGGACCGGACGTGGCATAGCGTTCGACGCTATCCGTCGGCAGAGAATCAACTTTGGCAACGTTCGGATCTCTGTACAATTATGAACCTCCAAGGCTCCCAAGGCAAACGATTCGCTACACTGGCCGCATACGAAACGAATTCCCGATTCGTCTCTCTTGCTCGATTGGCATAGGCCATCCTCTCTGTCGAAACCCTTCTGCTCATGATGGGTTCCATGTTTAGATCGCGTTCATTTTTCAGTTGACAATTCGTTGATCGGAGTGTAAATGTCACGCCATAGGATTTATGATACCCGTAGATCCACGGCACATGGTGATGGTTGTGGAAGGCCGGGTCAATTCAAGAAGCTGAATTCGGAAGGAAGGAGGGAAGTATGCGCTACCTGCTCGTGGCCGTACTTATCCTGAGCTTGGCTGCACCCGCGGTGATGGCTGGCAAGGGTGCGGTGAAAGTCGTGGAAGGCAAGAGCATCTCTTCGCCCAACACTGGCACCGCCAAGGTCGTACAGCTTTCCAAGAATGTCGAGAAGAAGGACGAGAGGCAGAATACGGGCAATGTCCAGTATCGTATTGTGACTCTTCGCGGTGGCAAGCTTTCAGCCCGCGTGGCGCTCCCCGCTCGCTAAGCATCGATTCATCTATCTCAAGAAAGAGGGTACCATGCGCAAGACATATCGTAAGCCGACCATCGTATCCGAGGCATCGTTCGAGACATCCGCACTCTCCTGTGCCAAGACGAACAGCACGGAGTCGTTGCATATCGGCCCCGGCACTACCTACCTGACGGGCCATTCGGTGGGGAGCACTTCCTACAGCCATACGCCGGGAACAAGCGGTCCTTGGCTCCACTTCAATACAGGGTACGAGAGTATTTCTACGCCGGTCTGTGATCTGGCGCTTATGGCCAGCTAAACGATCTGGATAAGAAAAACCGGATCCGCAAGGATCCGGTTTTTCTTTTTGTCCATCTCTCGCGCTCCGGGTCGAGAAACTCTTATCCTCTGTCCATCGGCAGCTCTATCCCTGCCATCTCATGGGATGTTTCATCCCTCATCCTCCAGATTGCCAGATTATAGATTGCAGATCCCCGGATCTCTCCTCCTACATGGTGAGTGCCATGACCGCTTTGGCGGTGTGCAGCCGGTTTTCCGCCTCGGGATAGATGAGCGAGCGAGGCCCGTCCAACACCTCATTCGAGACCTCGTTACCCCGATCGGCCGGCAAGCAGTGCATGTATTTGGCGTCAGGCCCGGCAATGCTCATGAGCCGCTCGTCGCAGATCCACTGCTTGTATTGCCTCGCTACAGCCAATGATTCCTCGGGGTTTTCCAGAAGCTTGGCGGCTCCCCAGCTCTTGGCATAGACCACGTGGCAGCCTTCTGCCGCTTCCTCCATGGAAGAGGCGAGAGAGATCGTTCCACCTCCCTCTGCGCTTCCTTTGCGCGCCAGCTCCAAGGCTTCCGGAAGGAGGCGGTATTCGGGAGGATGGGCAAGAACCACATCGATGCCAAAGCGTGGGAGGAGCATGAGGAGACCCTGAGGCACACTGAGAGGCTTGGCGTAGGAAGGCGCGTATGCCCATGTGACGGCAACCTTCAGGCCCGAGGTATTCTCTCCGAACTGCTCACGCAAAGTCAAAAGATCGGCAAGCATCTGAAATGGATGGTCGATGTCACATTGCATATTGAGCACGGGAACCGTGGCGTGACGTGCAACCTCCCGCATATAGGCCTGTCCCTCACCGGGCACGAGATCGTGACGAATGGCGATAGCCTCACCGTACCCCGATAGTATGATGCCCATGTCTTTGGGGCTCTCGCCATGGGCGAGTTGAGATGTTTCGGCGGCGATGAAATGCGCGTGCCCGCCAAGTTGCGTTATCCCCGCCTCGAAGGAGTTCCGGGTCCTGGTGGATTTGTCGAAGAAAAGAAGAAAGATCGTCTTTCCTGGGAGCAAGTTCATGTGTGGAATACCGAGCCTGCGGAGCTCCTTGAGGCGTGTTGCCCATTGGAGCGCAATCTCGATTTCTTCCTTGCGCCAATCCGTGGTAAGAAGCAGGTCGCGCCCTTTGAGGCGCTTGTGTTCTGGCATATGCGTAGTCCATCCTTCTGTCGAGGGTTCTCAAGGCATATTATCAACGTCCATGCCGAAGGCTTTCAACTTGTTCAGAAGCGTTCGGTACGTGATCCCCAACATTCGGGCGGCATGTGATCGATTCCCGGAAGTCTGCTCCAATGCCCTTACAATGGCATCTCGCTCGATTCGTTCCACGGCGTCGGCCACGTAGCCTTTGAGATTACTTGGGACTTCCGATATTGTCTGCCGGGGCATGGGCTGCATCACGGGAATGACAGGAAAAAGATCACGGTTCATCTTGCCGGTCTTGGCGAGGATCACCGCTCGCTCGACGATGTTGCTCAGCTCGCGAACGTTTCCCGGCCAACGGTAGTTCTTCAGCTCATCCAATACGCCATCGGGGAATGAAAGGTCGTGCTTGCCGAATCTCCCGGAGTGAATGCTTCGGAAGTACTCAGCCAGAAGAGGCACGTCATCCAAACGATCCCTCAGGGGTGGAATGGTGAGAGGAAACACCGCCAAGCGATAGTAGAGATCACGTCTGAATCTGCCTGCATCCACCTCATCCAGTAGAGCCCTGTTGCTGGCGGCAATGATTCGCACATCGACCTTGATCCATCGCGATCCCCCTACACGCTGTAATTCGCCATCCTCCAGTACTCGGAGAAGCTTGCCTTGAAGGGGAAGTTCGAGGTCTCCGATCTCGTCCAAGAGAAGAGTCCCCCCATGTGCAAGCTCGAACCACCCCCGGTGTTGGGTCGTGGCGCCTGTGAACGCGCCGCGTTCATGTCCGAAGAGGACACTCTCTGCCAGAGAAGCGGAAATGGCCGCACAGTTCACGGGGATGAAACTTGCATCCCTTCTGGGGCTTTGCTGATGGATTATGCGTGCCAGAAGTTCTTTCCCGGTCCCACTCTCGCCCAGAATGAGGACCGTGGTATCGGTGGGGGCCGCAGTGGATGCCCTTTTCATCACCGCTCGGAACTGCGTGTTCTCGCCGATCAGGATGGGCGCACCAGACTCGTGTTCCCTGGCTAGCAGCTCGTACTGCCGTTTGATCCTGGTTTCCTCAATGGCTCTTTTCACCAGAAGGAGGAGATGTTGGGAATCCACTGGTTTGGTGAGGAAATCATAAGCCCCTGATTTCATGGCTTGAACCGCAGTTTCGACTGATCCATATGCCGTGATGAGAATCACCGGTGGTGGCTTCGGCTGCTGCAGGGCCTCGGGAATGAGATCGGTACCCTCTCCATCCGGGAGGCGTAAATCACTGAGGATTATATCCGGTGTATGAGAGGAGAGTTTGGCCTTTGCGGATGAGATGTCAGCTGCTTCCTCGATTGTATATCCCGCCTCGGCAAGGAGCCTTCTCAAGGAGCGACGCATGGTCTCACGGTCTTCCACCAGAAGGACCATGTCGTTCGTATTAGCCAATGTCCGCATGATATCCTACCTTGCGAGGTGTTCGATTTATCACCGAATGATCCTTGTTGTGTCTGGCATAATATCAGCGCGCAGGTGTATCAAGCCGGAGTCTCTCATCCATGATTTCCGCGTTTGTGAAACACGAGTGGTGCGCGAAGGAGCGGCCTCATGTACCGCGGTGCTCAGCAGAGGACATGGCGCCCTCGTGGTATGACGCTGGTAGAACTCGTACTCGTCATGGCAATCCTTCTTATCCTTGCCGCTCTTCTGTTGCCGTATTACCTGGAGGTTATGGATACCGCGCACCAGGCATTCTGCCTTGGCAATATGGCCATGACGAACTCGGCAGCAGGCGTCTACTTTGCTGACCATTTATCACCGGCCCCTAGTATCCAGAGTCTGATTCCGGATTATCTGAGCCAAACTCCTCAGTGTCCATTCGGCACGGAGTACGAATTCGATGGGTACGCCATTACGAATGTGGATGCTCATTGTCACCTTGGGGTTCGCCCAGACATGGCGAACGATTCCTGTTCGCGATCAAGGGGCAAGTCGAGTTCGGCGATTGCCCCTCCGCCTTCTCGATTCCGTAAAGAAACATCCCCTCCATGGAGACGGGCGATTTTTCGTGCAAGAGTGAGTCCCATGCCTGTTCCATCGGGTTTCGTAGTCCTGAAAGGTTGAAAAAGTTCCTCTGGATGCCTTGACTCAATCCCTTTCCCGTGATCCAAGACCTGGAGTTTGAACCAACGCCCCGTTTCCCTCGTCAGAACCTTGGACCGTAGTATGGCAGTAGCGGGGGCATCGCTTGCCTCCAGCGCATTACGGACGAGATTGTCGACAACCCTGGAGAGGACCGAACTTCGCCCGTACACGGTCATGCCGTGGCAGCGAAGCTCCGTGGTGATCCGAGAGTCCACGTACAGCTCCCGCAACTGGTCGACCACTTCCTGTACGAGTTCATCCATCTCGACAGGTTCGAGATTGCTTTCCCATGGCCGCGCAAAATCAAGAAGATCCGTGGTCACGCGGGAGAGTCGCTCTGTCTCTCGCAGAAGATCCTCCACCGCCTCGGAAGCTTCATTGTCGACCTTGGTCCGGAGGTATTCAGCGGAGCTTCGGAGGACGCCGGTGGCATTCCTGAACTCGTGGGCGATCCCTGCGGCAAGTTGGCCCAGATCGGCCAATTCCTCCATGAGTCTGGCCCTAGTTTGCAATCTCCGGAGTTCGGTGAGTTCGACCAGGACAACTACGACTCCGGCGGCGCCTGATGCGGTGAAGGCACCCTTCAAAGGCCTTACCTGCACACCCACGGGCACCGAGTGTTCCTGTGCCCCGAATTCCATTTCCACATAGGGAGGTTCCTCCCCGTGAAGGGCTTTCTCCAGAAGTGATGTCAATTCAGGTGGAAGCCGGGTTCCTTCGAGATCAAGAAGATGTTGGGCCACGGGATTGGCAGTGACCAGTGAACCATACCCATCAAACGTGGCGATGCCGCTGGGCACGCTTTCTATGATGACCCGATAGAGCAGTTCGGCTTGCGATGCCCGGTCCTCTGCCTGTCTTCGCTGAGAATCGGCCGCGACCTGCTGGTTCTTCATCTCTCCGAGAGTCTGGTGAAGCAGCGTCGCCCAGGCTTCGACGGAACCCCCGATCTTGGAGGTCTGCGTGAGACGTCTGCGCCCCCACGACACCCTCACCAGGATCGCCGCCAGGATAAAACCAATCATGAAGCCCGTCACGATACTGCCGATCATGAACGGGCTCACTTCTACACCTCGTGGCAATCCGGGCAGGCTGCAAGCCTGCCCTGCCTAGTGTTCAATCAGTTCCACGTTTGCCCGTGGAATTATTGCCTTGGAATCATCCTCAAAGGTAATCTCCAGGACTCGTACCAGGGTCTCTGATTCGACTTTCCGGAGCTCGGGAGGGAGGGCCGATACTGTGCCGATCTTGCCGAAGTAAGGTTGGCGGATGGCGCGCACCGGGCTCCCTATTGCCATATTGCCCATCTCGGTGGAGTCGCCTCCCTCAGCGGCAACGGCACGGTCCTTCCGTGGTATCACCACTTCGGGCCTGATGACGCCTGCCCTGATTTGCGTCGCTCCGTTCATGGAGCATTGTTTGCCCTCGCAACGCTTCAGAAGTTCGAATGTCCCACCCGCCATGCCTATTTCGCCAAAGCCTTCCGTGACGACCACGGTAATGCCCTTGTCTTCATTCCCGGTTATGGCAACGCCAAGATCGTATCCGAGGAATTCCTTCAAATCCTTGTCGTTCAGTCCGCCGGAAATAATGCCCGTAACGCCCAATTGAACCGCTCTCTTGATGGCCTGGGCGGTGACCAAGGAACCGCCCACCACGATTTTGCCTTGATGAGACTCATTCAAATCGCCGGCGTCGAGGATCTGGTCGGGGCTTGAGCTCACCATGGTCAATTGGTCGTTCACTTCGCCACCAATCCCGAATATTCCCTGAATGAAGGATGCGGGCGTCTCCACTACCACGCCCTCTCGGGGCATGACCTCGGTAACGACGCCATCGACGTATGCCGCCACCTGCACGGGGAGCGGGGGCTCACGAAGCAGAACCTGCCCCGTGACGGAAGATATGTTCTCGATGGTTCCTTTGACGGTTGCCATGCATGAGGATTTGAAGAGGCCGAAGAAGCTCTTGCTCTGGGCGATGATCTCGCCCTTTTCAACGGAATCACCCTCCTTCTTCAGCATGGCATGAGGCACGTCTTCAGGGGGAACGCCGAGCCGATTGGCAACGTTCACACTCTCTACATTACCAGGCAGCTCTGTTTTTGCCACCACCTGCGTTGCTTCCACCACATCCCCCACGGAAACCAAGACATCCCCGGGGAGGGGGAGGCGGCGTTCTTTTTGCACTGTCGTGAGATCGGCCACACGGAGGCCGGGGGTATATGCATGCGCCACAGCTTACCTCCTTATACTGCTCGTTTCCGTCATTAGATGCATGGTTCGACTCGTCATTTGATCGCGGAAAAAGCCGACATCGGGTAGGCATCCAGGGCTTCGATCCACTCGAGAAGCTTCGGCACCCGCTCTTTGGCTTCCACCGGGAGGACGAAGGGGTTACGACCTCGGGTGTCTATGACGACGCCAACAACACCGCCCTGCACTACTTCCTCCATCTCCTGCCCCTTTCCGGCCCCGAGATCCAGCCCGCGAGCGGGGCGGGCCGTGACCTTGGCTTGTTCCCCGACGCCAAGGGGGAGCAGCTTGAGCTCACCGAGTTTCATCTCGAGGTGTTGACTGCCGGTGGGCAACTCAATGTCCAACGTGAGCATGGTTTTGCCTGGCTTTATGGTGCCTACCGGGGCGATGCAGGTACCGAGGTGGATGAGACAGTCTCGTTCGAACACCTCGGCTGCTGCACTAGGGTGTACCGTGGAGAGCACACCAAGCTGGGGCATCATGAAGATTGAGTCCACCGCAAGATGCGTGAAGCCCTCAGGGAGAAAGGAGTCGACCAGCAGCATGGCCGCCTGATTCCGCCTGGGGGCGTGGGAGAGCACACCGCCGGAGCCAACAAGGAGTTTCAAGCTCATCATGTCGACCAATGTCTCTCCGGTGCCTTTCTGGTCGAAGGTATCCGAGATGGTCCGTTCCTGTTGGATACCCTTGAGTCCCACCGCGAAGGCCTTATGCTGCACGAATGCAAGACGGAGCGCTTCCCTGGCCATTGCTTGTTCGATGATCAACTCGTCCATCATCTGTGGTATCGTGGTGGGCCGGATCATCTTGTTCTTGATACGATTTCGAAGGTCGAGCTCATCCATGTCGACCGGGACCCAGCGCATCACATTGTCCAATCCGGCTTCCGCCATGACGTTGGAGACCGAGTAGCTCATGCCGAGATTGGCGCTGACCGTTCTATTGAAGATGCCGGAGAACACGCTGAATACGTCGGTTGTGGCGCCTCCGATGTCGACACCGACCACGTCGATACCCTGTTGTTCGGCGATGGTCTGAATAGTGAGCCCCACCGCCCCCGGAGTCGGCATGATGGGCACATCGGTCCAGCTCATGAGCTTGGCGTAACCCGGGGCCTGCTGCATGACATGTTCCATGAAAAGCTCATGGATCTTCTCTCTTGCCGGGCCAAGGTTTTCTCTCTCCAGGACAGGGCGGATGTTATCGACGACAAAAAGCTCCACCTTGTCGCCAAGGATCTGCGTAATCATTTCGGCGGCCTCTTTATTCCCGGCATAGATAACCGGAAGCTTGTAGCCCTGCCCCAGCCGTGGTTTCGGATCGGCGGCGGCTATGATCTCCGCCAATTCAGCCACATGGGTAGTGGTACCGCCATCGATACCGCCGGAGAGGAGGATCATATCCGGCCGAAGATGCCGGATACGTTCGATCTGTTGATGGGGGAGTCGCCCGTCGTTGGAAGCAAGTATGTCCATGACGATGGCGCCGGCGCCCAGTGCCGCGCGTTGCGCGCTCTCTCCCGTCATGCTTTTGACCACGCCCGCCACCATCATTTGGAGGCCGCCACCGGCGCTGGATGTGGACATGTAGATATCCACCCCATCGCCATTTTGTTTGGGCTTGAGGATTCCATCTCCCTTCAGCATGGTTCGATGGGTGAGCTCTTCGACCTCGCCCACCGCGTTGAGCACCCCCCTGGTCACATCTTCTGCAGGAGCTTCGACCGTGGTTGGCGCCTCACCACGAACCTTCAGCCGGTACTCATCCCCTTCCTTCTCAATGAGGATGGCCTTCGTGGTGGTGCTCCCGCAGTCGGTGGCCAGAATATTCTGCAGCTCTTCGGGCCTTATTTCTTTCGTTTCAGTGGCCATAAGCGCCTCTCCTTCTTCTGAGCGATGCCGAGTGCCATCTCGTCCGCCTTGCGCCGCGCTTTCTCCGCCTTGCGCCGCGCTTTCTCCGCCTTGCGCTTCGCCTTCTCCGCTTTGCGCTGAGCGTTCTGCTCGGCCTCAAGCCGTTCTATTTCCTGCAATAGTCTCTCGACGTTCTCCCTATCCTCGAGAAGTTCCGCCAATTGATCATAGCTGGCGCCAGTCCAGAAGGCTTTCACGAAAGGCGCGAAGAATACCATAACCTGGCTGCCGAGAAAACTCAAGGGTTTCGTTGACTCCAGAAACATCACCGCAGGTGCGGTAAGGCTTCGATCAACCACTTCCTTTGCCAGCTTTCCAAGGAGTGGTGAGGGTTTTCCTGAGTCATTCTCCTCCATAAACAATCCTTTGTGCGTCGCGGAGTTCGTCGTCATGGGGCGGATGTGTCACCATCCGCGCTCCCCACTGGCGACAGAAACCCTCCGCTACGGCGCTAGCCAGCGACATGCATTCCACCGCACGCCCGGTAATCTCTTCCACCGTGGTCCAGCGGTTTTCTAATCCTCCAAGATCGAGACCATCCGGCAGAAGGCCCCGGAGCCTGACGCCTCCATCTCTGAGCGGGATACTGCCCTGCTGAAGGAGCCCTCCACGCATCCTTCTTTGTGCACTTCCCACCAGTTTCCTGCCATTCGAGGTCAATTCGTAGCGAGCGGTACTCGTGAAGCACGGCTGGGGCCCCGGGCCCATATGAATTCCCTTTCCACGTGCCAAGGTAACGTGTACTCCGGCCTGGGCCAACCCTGCTGCCAAGGCTTCGCTCAGGGATCGATACGAAACGATCACGCTGCTCGCCAAGAGATCCGCCCGCGGCAGTGTGATGGAGTAGGTGAGATCATCTCCGTGGAGCACCGCCCGTCCGCCAGTGGGTCTCTTCAGCACCTCGATGCCTGCGGCGCGCACCGCCTCCATATTGAGAACCTTCTCAGGATTCTGATGATAGCCTACGGTGATCGCCGCCTTTGTCCAGCCATAGAAGCGTAATGTGGGGGGAGCGCGGCCCGCCACCACTGAATCCAGCAGCGCCTGGTCCAAGGCCATATTGAAGTGGGGCTCTTGATCGCCATGAAGAATAATCCGCCACACATCCGTGGAGGGGAGCGCCTTGCCGGTCATAGAATCGTCTCGTCTGCCCGTTCTAGGTCCCTTGGCCTTTCATTCGAGCAATCCGGCATTTCAGCACTCAGACATCCTCTCTCACCTGTCGCCAGAGAAGAAGGAGAGATCGAGTTGTCGCACGGCCCTGGTCTCATCAAGGCGACCCACTGGAGTGGTATGTGGCGCATTCCGAACTAGATCCGGGTCGTGCTCGGCCTCCTGGGCCACCTCAAGAAGTGCTTCCGCGAAACCTTCTATGCTCTGCCTTGATTCAGTCTCCGATGGCTCAATCATCAAACATTCGCTGACGATGAGGGGAAAGTATATGGTAGGCGCGTGAACCCCTTTATCCAAGAGTCGTTTTGCCATGTCAAGCGTACGTACGCCCATTCTTTTCTGCCGATTCCCGCTGAGGACGAATTCATGCATGCACGGCCCCTGGTACGGGAGTTCAAAAGCGTCCGAAAGGAGAGCCATCAAGTAATTGGCATTCAGGATGGCCGCCTCTCCGACCTCCTTGAGGCCCTGAGCACCAAGAGCTCTCAGGTAGGCATATGCACGAACGAGCACTCCGAACTGTCCCCACCAGGTGATGACTTTGCCTATTGAACGCGGTCTGTCCCAATCCCAGGCAATGCTGCCATCGGCTGCTTCCTTGAGCCGAGGAACCGGAAGGAATGGCTCAAGCTCGGCTGAGACCGCCAGTGGCCCGGAGCCAGGTCCGCCCCCGCCGTGGGGGGTGGAGAAGGTCTTGTGCAGGTTCAGATGGACGAGATCGAAGCCCATGTCCCCGGGGCGGGTGATTCCCAGGAGCGCGTTCATGTTCGCCCCGTCCATATAGAGCAGGGCGCCCACGTCGTGAACCATCCTTTGGATCTTCGTGATGTTCTTCTCGAAAAGCCCCACCGTGTTGGGATTGGTGAGCATGAACACCGCCGTCTCTTCATCCAGTGCGGCGCCAAGTGCTTCGATATCGACCAGGCCGTCTTGTGTGGAGCGAATCTCGAGGGTCTCGTACCCCACGAGGCTTGCGCTGGCAGGATTGGTCCCGTGCGCGGAATCCGGTATGATGACTCTTTTCCTGGGGCTGCCATGCATTTCATGGTAGGCTCGTATTACCAGAAGACCGGTGAGTTCTCCATGCGCACCTGCTGCAGGCTGAAGCGTGACAGCCGCCAGACCGCAGATCTCGATGAGCATCTCCTCCAAGGCAGCCAATAGCTTCAGTGTACCCTGAACCAGCTTCTCCGGCGCCAGTGGATGAGGCGAGGTGAAGCCGTCAAGGCCTGCCAAGGCCTCGTTGACCGGTGGGTTGGCTTTCATAGTACAAGATCCCAGCGGATAGAAGCCCTTCTCTATATGATGATTGAGCACCGAGATCCTGGTATAGTGCCGAACAAGCTCTAGTGGATCGACCTCCGGGAGCCGTGGCGCCGCATCTCTTAGCCGAACATCGGGCAAGAGCTCATGCAGTTCCTGCATCGGGGTGTCGAGCTCCGGAAGGCCCACCGCCTGCCTTCCCGGGGCGCCCAACTCGAAAATCAGCTTAGACGCCACGGTCCACCTCCCCCATGAGCATAGCCATTGTATCAAGCTCCTCCTTGGTGCGGAGCTCGCTGACGTAGATCAGCAGGCGATGGCTCCACTCCGGATCGAATTTCCCCAGATCGATGCCAGGCACATAGCTGTGGGGAAGCAGTGCATCCACATATGCGGCTGCCGGCTTCTTCGTCCGAAGCGTGAACTCCCAGAGGAATGGCCCATGGAATTCCGGCTCGAAGCCCTGCTCGCGCAGCTGGGTTTCGAGGTAATGTGCCTTTTGTATCCCTTGGGTGGCCATGTCCCGGAGTCCTTGCGGACCGAGGGCTGCCACAGTGATGAGGAAGCCCAGGGCTACCAAGGCTTGGTTCGTGCAGATGTTGCTCGCCGCACGGTGTCGCCGGATGTGTTGTTCTCTTGCTTGCATGGTGAGCACGAAACCTCTCCTGCCTTGGGCATCCACGGTGGCGCCTGCCAAACGGCCGGGGAGGCGGCGTATCAGTTTTTCGGTGCATGCCAAGAGCCCCACCCCTGGGCCACCATACATGGTGGGGATGGCCAGAGCTTGGCCTTCAGCTGCCACGATATCCGCCCCCACCGCTCCCGGTGGGGCCAGAATCACAAGCGAGAGTGGATCAACCACCGCTATGGCCAACGCACCGCGTTCATGAGCTGTCTCGATGAGAGACGCCTGGTCCTCAAGGGAGCCGAAGAAGTTTGGATGCTGGTAGAGTACCGCGGCTGGTTCATGTTCAGACGAGTCTATCGATTCGATGTCCACTCTGCCATTTCGCAGCGGCACGTCAATCAGCTCTATGCCCTTGGCTCTTGTGTAGGTGGAGACGACACGCCTCATGAGGGGATGGAGCCCCTGGCTCACCAGGACCGAGGAGCGGCGAGTGGCTGCCGCGGCCATGAGTACTGCCTCGGCCGCGGCACTGCCCCCATCATACATCGATGCGTTGGCCACCTCCATATCTGTGAGTTCCACAACCACAGTCTGGAATTCGTAGATGGACTGCAGCGTGCCCTGGCTTGCCTCAGCCTGATAGGGGGTATAGGCGGTCCGGAATTCCGGTCTCCCGCACAGGTAGTCCACCACGGCAGGATGAAAGTGCTCGTAGCATCCCCCTCCCAAGAAGCTCACCAGACTTCTATTCTCCGCGCTAAGCGCTTTCATATGGCGGATCAACGCAGGTTCGGGCAATGCCGGTGGAAGGGACAGCTTCGTCTTTTGCCTGATATGGCGAGGTATCGGTTCAATCAGCTCCTCGAAGCTTCCCACACCGATGCGTTGGAGCATGACTTCCCGATCATGGGCAGTGAGCGGTAGATGGCTCACTCCTCAACACCTCCCGAGATGAATTCCTCGTACTCAGCATCGGTCATCAGATCATCCATTTCGCTGGAGTCTTGGATCTCGAGTTTCATCACCCAGCCCTGATGATATGGATCCTGATTGATCAGCTCTGGATGGGCCTCGAGTTCGACGTTGACCTCTTTGATCTCCCCAGAAATGGGCGAGTACAGATCAGTGACTGATTTTACGGATTCCACGGTGCCGAAGACCTCGCCCTTCTCGAATCGGGCGCCGATCTCCGGTAGTTCCACGTAGACAATATCACCAAGTTCGCTTTGCGCATAATCAGTCAACCCGACTACCGCCAGGCCTTCCTCCACACGAATCCATTCGTGTTCACTCGTGCAGCGAATCGCTTCATCCATTTGACTTCTCCTCCTTGGTTGCTCGTGTACCGAACTCGGAGTGCTGGGCAATGCGGTGTCTTCGACCTGCCCCGAGCCCGGTCGAGGTGTCGCAAGTTTTGCGTCCATCCCGCGTCTGCACGGGACCGCCTCGCGACGAAAGCTGGTGAGAAATGCGGGTCAATGATGCGAGCCCTCTGTGTAGAAGGGGAGCTTCACCCGTGTTGCAGGAAACAGTCTCCCTCTTCTATCAACAAGAAGGTCACCTCCACCGGAGAGGGCGTCCGTGGAGATGTAGCCCAATCCAATACTAGTCTCAAGCGATGGAGAGAAGGCGCCGGATGTCACGGCTCCCACCGTCTCTCCTTCCACCTGGAGGCCGTATCCATGCCGCGGAGCGCTTCTGCCTTCCACGGTGAAACCGGCGAGCCTACGCGTGAGGCCTTGTGCTTTCTGTTCGAGGAGCGGATCTCGACCGATGAAAGGCCCTTTCTTCAATTTGGTGACCCACCCCAGTCCAGCCTCGAGAGGGGTGGTGTCCTTGGTGATATCGTTGCCGTAGAGGCAGTATCCCATCTCCAAACGCAAGGTATCCCGGGCGCCCAAGCCCACGGGTAGTATCCCAAATGGCTTTCCATGTTCCAGCAGACCTCTCCAGAGTGAAGCAGCCTCCCGTTCCGAAGCTCTTGCATAGATCTCGAACCCATCTTCTCCTGTATAGCCTGTCCGAGAGATGAGGGCGTCGACGCCAAGCGCCTTCCCTATGGCAAAGCGGTAGAAGCCCATGGATTCAAGATCGACATTTACCAACGGCGCCAAGATTTCTGCGCTTCTTGGTCCTTGGAGAGCGATCTGAATGTAATCATCGCTCTGGTTGGTGATCTCGATGTCGCCCTCGGCATTTTTGATGATCCACTCATAGTCTTTATCGATGTTGGCAGCATTGACGACAAGGAAATAGCCATCGTCCAACCGATAGACGAGGAGGTCGTCCACGATCCCGCCCGTCTCGTAGCACATGCAGGTGTACAGTGCCTGGCCGATCTCGAGCCTTGCTACATTGTTCGTCACGAGGTGGCTGGTGAAGCGGAGCGCGTCGGGGCCGGTGATCAGGATCTCCCCCATGTGCGAGACATCAAAGAGCCCCACACTGGAGCGAACGCGGAGGTGTTCCGCCACGGTGCCGCTGTAGCGCACAGGCATCCACCATCCTCCAAAATCAACCATCTTGCCGCTGAGACGCTCGTGCTCAGCCGCGAGCTTGGTCTTTTTCAGCTCAGCCATGCGACCTCCCTCTCATAGGATCAAATGGTTTTCTGTCAATACTACGCATGAATCTGCTGGTGAGCAAAAAATCGGGGGACATATTGCGCAGATGAGCATAAAAGGCAACATCAGTTACTAGACGTGCTCACGGAAGCCGGCGGCAAAACGGTTCTGAGAAACCTCCCGGTTTGGCTCTCATGGCTCTCCGCCACCTGTTCGGGAGTGCCTTCCGCCACGATTCCCCCCCCCTGATCTCCCGCCTCGGGGCCTAGATCGATGATCCAATCCGCCGCCTTTATCACGTCGAGATTGTGTTCTATCACCACCACGGTGTCTCCCCGCGCAACCAGACGGAACAACACATCGAGAAGAATCCTGATGTCATCAAAGTGGAGCCCTGTGGTTGGCTCATCCAGCACATAGAGTGTTCTCCCTCTTCCACCCTTGAACAGCTCGGAGGCCAGTTTCACACGTTGTGCCTCGCCGCCCGACAGCGTCGTGGCCGGCTGACCCAATGAGAGATACCCGAGGCCCACATCATTGAGTGCACCAAGCCTCCGAGTGATACCGGGAATCGCGTGGAAAAGTGTAATAGCATCTTCGATCGTCATGTCAAGCACATCGAAGATGCTGAACCCTTTGAAGGTCACTGCCAATGTCTCCTCGCCAAAACGTTTCCCACCACATGCTTCACATCTCACGTACACATCCGGGAGGAAATGCATTTCGATTTTCACCACGCCGGCTCCATGACATGATGCACAGCGGCCACCGGGAACATTGAAGCTGAATCTTCCGGGGGAGTATCCCCGCATTCTTGCCTCCGGAAGCTTGGAGAACAGCTCCCGTATGGGGCCAAATGCCCCGGTGTAGGTGGCCGCATTCGACCGCGGCGTTCTCCCGATGGGGTTCTGGTCCACCAGCACCACCTTATCGACATATTCGAAGCCGCGAATCGCCTTGTGAAGGCCAGGTACGGCACGGGCTCCGTGAAGGCGCCGTGCCAATGTTTTGTGCAAGATCTCGTGGACCAAAGTGCTCTTTCCGGAGCCGGACACTCCGGTGACGCAGATGAATGTTCCCAACGGAAGCCGTACATCGATAGCCTTGAGGTTGTGCTGCTGTGCCCCAATGATCTCGATGAATCGGCCGGCGCCTGATCGACGCGCGGAAGGGATCGATATGTTTTTTCTCCCTGACACGTAGGCTCCGGTGAGGGAATCTGCTTGTGTCAGGATCCCGGCTGGCGGTCCTGAATAGATCACTTCTCCGCCCCGTTTGCCGGCCCCCGGGCCAAGATCAACTATCCAGTCGCTGGCGAGCATTGTCTGCCGGTCATGCTCCACCACAAGGACTGTGTTGCCGAGATCGCGGAGGTCGCTCAGTGCGGAGAGGAGCTTCTCGTGATCTCGGGCATGCAGCCCAATAGAAGGCTCATCCAAGACGTAGAGTACGCCCACGAGTCCGGAACCAAGCTGACTGGCCAAACGAATACGTTGTGTTTCGCCGCCCGCGAGCGTACCCGCAACCCTATCCAGAGAAAGATAGCCGATGCCAAGTTCGTCGAGGAAACGTAGGCGTCGATGGATCTCCTCCAATAGCCTGCCTCCGATTGCCATCTCTATGGGGGTTGGTTGGAAATCCGAAAAGAATACCCGGATATGTGAGATGCTCCATCTTGACAACTGGTGGATGGGGACATCCCTCAACAGAACCGATCTGGTCTGTGCCCGTAGTCGCGCCCCGCTGCAGGAAGGGCAGGGTAGTCTGCTCATGTACTTCTCGAGGATGGCTCTCCTCCGGGGTGAGGCTTGGCGATAGCGCCTCGAGAGGTGCGGAATGATCCCTTCGAACGGTGCTTCCCACTCCCACTTTTGGGTTCCCTTCTTGCTGCTCAATGAAAAGCGAAATTGGTTATTCGTACCGTAGAGCAGAATTTGTCGAACCGCATCAGGGAGATCGCCGAAGGGGGTATCGAGGCTGAACTGAAGCTCCCGGGCCAGTGTGGAAAGTATCTGACGCCGAAAGACGTCGAGGCCGCCCTCCTTGACGGCCCACGGAATCAGAGCGCCCTGATTCAGAGAGAGCCGGTGGTCGGGGACCACGAGCCTGGGGTCGATTTCGGTTTTCACGCCCAAACCGTCACAGATCTCGCAGGCGCCGTATGGGCTGTTGAAGCTGAAGAGCCTGGGCTGGAGCTCCTCGAAGGAGAGCTCACACACAGGGCATGCGTTGTTCGCACTAAGAAAAAGCTCTTCGCCACCCTCGGGCTGCACCAAGACCAGTCCTTTTGCGAGATTGGAGGCGGTCTCCAGTGACTCCACCAGCCGGAGTTTCGTCTCCCCTTTCACCACGAGGCGATCGATGACCACATCAATGGTGTGCTTTTTGTGTTTGTGGAGTGCCGGCACCTCCTCGATCCGATGGACCAGCCCATCTACGCGGATCCTGACATAGCCCTGGGACACGAGCTTCTGGAAGAGCTCCTTGTATTCGCCCTTTCTCCCTCTGACCACAGGAGAAAGAATATTGATCCTCGAACCCTCCATGGTGGAGAGAACTCGCTGCGCCATCTGGTCTATTCCCAGTTTCTCCACTCGCCGGCCGCACTGGGGGCAGTGTTGGGATCCCAGTCGCGCATAAAGGACTCGCAGGTAGTCATAGATCTCCGTGCTCGTGCCAACCGTGGAACGAGGATTGTGCCCAGGTTTCCTCTGCTCGATGCTGATGGCGGGGGAGAGCCCTTCGATACTCTCGACATCCGGCTTATCCATGATCCCAAGGAATTGTCTCGCGTACGCGGAAAGTGATTCCACGTACCGTCGTTGCCCCTCTGCGTAAATCGTATCGAAGGCGAGACTGCTTTTCCCCGAGCCAGAAGGGCCAGTGATCACCACGAGACGGTTCCTCGGCATGCTGACATCAATATGTTTCAGATTATGCACTGCGGCCTTGCGGACCACCAGCCATTCAGCCGGGTCAAAGCCGTCTTGATGCGTGTGGTTGCAGCCTTCGTCCTTCATTATGTTCCTTGCAACCTCGTCCTTGCTTCAGGTTTGCGAGCGTTCAGGGGTTCAGCGTTCAGCGTTCAGGTGGGACGCTCTTCCTGTTCTTGTTTGTGAGTACATTTGCCTGAGAGTACACTGTATTCTGCTTGCCCCTTGACAAGTTTGATGGCGCGGCGCCATCAGAGGCCGGACTGAACACTGAATGGTATTCCTTCGCGCATTGATGTTTCAGTTCGCCAGCGAAAGCAGCATGCCGTCGTGTGGTCGCCACGCCAGGAGCAGGTCGTCACAGGCGAGCAGGTGATAGCCGCTCATAGCTGGGGGGAGATCGATTCGAAACAAAGGAGTCTCCAGCGTTCCCTGCAGGAGAATACTTCTCCCTCCAGAGGTTAACTGAAGCCGGAACGCACCATCGCTGGCGGATGCGAAGCTCAAAACAGCCAACGAATCGGAGAAGAGATCTCCCAAGATGTCCGCACAGTTCAACTCGTGAACCGGCTGGGCCGGGGTATCCGTTACGTCGAGAACGGTGAGCATCGAGTCCGCGCACCATGCGGCGAGAATACGATCCTCTACTGCACAAATCATGGGGACAGCAGTCCTCGTGAGGTTTCCCAGGCTTTTTTCCCCCTTCAGCGTAAACAAGAACCGGATCGATTCGTTTTTTCGATTGAACTGGATGATGCCTTGGTCTACCACGATACCGTCAACAGCGTTCCTCAACCACATCCCATGGAATATCAGATTTTCATAGTCTTTCCAGAGCACGGTGGATGGAGTAATGGCATGCTTGATCCCCGGCTTGACTTGTTCGAGGCTCCCGTTGATGGTGATCCACAACGATCGGGAGGAGGGATCCGTCACGGCCAGTTGATCCCCACGCAAGGCAAGGCCCATGGGCGACGATCCCGGCGGAAGAACTGCAATGGTCTCAGCCCGTTCATGGGTGAGCGGGCGCCGTAGAATCGCGTGTGAACCGCTCACCGTACAGTACAAGACCGAATCAACCAACCGCACCGTCCGGCATCCTGCGGGAAGGGGGGGCAGCGTGTCCACAATCGCCAGCAGCCCTCCCTTGTTGATGCAGGTCGCCCCGCGGGATGCTTGTTGCGAAGACGAAAACAGAAAACAGCATGCTATCGCAACAATAATCATCGAGAGCAATAGTGTGCCACGAGTATTCATAGTATCACCGAGGGATCAGCGCTCACAAGCTTTACCACACCTCAAATTTCACGTAACCGTTCACGGGTTGAAAGGTTCATAGGTTCAGGGTTCACCGGAAATCCGAACTATTGATTCGTGGGATCTGAAAGGTAGCCTTGCATCCCGCCTCCAGCGGGAAACTCTGAACCTGTGAACGCTTAGAATTTCACAAGCTTCAGATTTTAGATCGTAAGATTGACAGATCATAGATTCCGGCTTCTTCCCCGGCGAGATTCTTCGGTCGCTTCGCTTCCTCAGAATGACACGT
>JAUXFG010000016.1 GCA_030620115.1 Candidatus Fermentibacterota bacterium | reverse complement strand
AGATTGAGTTGATCACGCCCATCGCCATGGAGGAAGGGCTTCGGTTCGCCATCCGGGAAGGTGGACGAACAGTTGGCGCCGGTGTGATCGGCAAAATCATCAAATAGCTCTGGAGCACCTGACGTGAGAGAAATCATCCAGTTGGCATGTACCGAGTGTAAGAGACGAAACTATTCGACAACGAAGAACAAGCGTTTGCATCCTCAGAGGGTTCAGCATCGCAAGTATTGCCGTTTCTGTGGAAAGCATACCATTCACCGACAGACTAAATAGCGTTTTAGGAGCATAGAGCAGGCCTGTAGCTCTAATTGGTAGAGCGCCGGACTCCAAATCCGGATGTTGGGGGTTCGAATCCCTCCAGGCCTGCCAGTATATCTCTATTCTCGGGGGACTCATGAACAAGGTTGTGGGTTTTTTCAAAGATGTCCGAAATGAGATGTCCCGCGTTACGTGGCCCGCAAGGGACGAGCTTATCAACTCCACGGGGGTAGTCATCGTCACAACGATCGTACTCTCCATTTTTGTGGGAATAGTAAATCTGATCATCTCCAGGGGGGTGGGATGGGTACTCACGAGCGTGAGATGACCGAAGAGACCGATCATCAGGAACCTGCACTGCAGTGGTATGCGGTGCAGACATACAGCTGCCAGGAGAACAAGGCGAAAGCGCATCTCGAGAAGGCGATCATTGATCGGGGGCTCGAGCATAAGATCGGGCAGATACTGATCCCGACGGAAGAGGTGACGGAGGTACGCAATGGAAGGCGAATCACCGTCAAGAAGAAGTTCTATCCCAGCTATGTGATCGTTGAAATGATTCTGGATGACGAGATGTGGTATTTGGTCAATGATATTCCAGGCGTGTCGCGTTTCGTGGGTGGTGGGAGCCGACCCCTGCCGCTCAAGGAAAGCGAAGTCGCCCGCATTATCGAGCAGGCAGAAAAGGGGACCACGAAGACTATTCGTGAAATCCCATTTGAAATGGGTGATAGCATTATGGTGGTAGACGGGCCTTTCAATGGCTTTTCGGGTGTTGTTGAAGAAATCGATTCGGAGCGCGGGAAGGCCAAGGTCATGGTTACCATCTTTGGACGGGCAACCCCGGTCGAGCTTGAGTTCACCCACATCAAACCCTTGTAGCCCGAATCGGCGATCTGCATACTACACTTTGCGACGATCTTGTCGCTAAGCCCGCGAGTCGGGAAGGAGCGCGGTGAAGATGGCAAAACAAGTACAGGCTGTAGTGAAGATCCAGCTGCCTGCGGGGAGCGCGACCCCCGCCCCACCCGTTGGGCCTGCTCTTGGACAGCATGGCGTCAATATCGGCGCATTTGTGCAAGCCTTCAATGAACAGACGCGGAACCAGGCAGGGCTGGTGATTCCGACGGTTATCACGATCTATAAAGATAGATCTTTTGCATTCATCACCAAGACTCCGCCGGCTGCCATACTGCTGAAGCGGGCCGCTGGATTGGCAAAGGGCTCGGGCGTGCCAAACCGAGAGAAGGTTGGAACGGTTACTCGCGCGCAGGTCCGGGAGATCGCACAATCGAAGGCTCCGGATCTGAATGCTGCATCCATAGAGGCAGCCGAGCGGATGGTGATGGGTACCGCCCGGAGCATGGGCATTACCCTCGAGGGTTGAAAGGAGGCCTCTCGTGAAACGCAGCCGGAGGTTTGGTGAACTCACCTCCAAAGTAGATCCTGAGCAGCCTCTCCCGCTGGACGAAGCTCTTAAGAAGACATGCGATCTGGCCAATGCCGGCTTCGATGAGACTGTTGAAGCTGCAGTGAGGCTGGGCGTAGATCCTCGACATGCCGACCAGCAGGTGAGGGGTTCGGTGGTCCTTCCGCGAGGGACTGGAAGAGCTGTCACCATTGTCGTATTTGCCCAGGGTGAGGCGGCAGTGCAGGCCGAGGAAGCCGGGGCTGATTTTGTGGGCGGGAAAGAGCTGGCGGACAAGATCAAGGAGGGATGGCTCCAATTTGATACGGCCATCGCGGCGCCTGATATGATGAAAATAGTGGGTCCTCTTGGCCGGATTCTCGGTCCGCGCGGCCTGATGCCCAATCCAAAGACGGGAACTGTCACCATGGATGTGACGAAAGCAGTCAACGATGCCAGAGCGGGCAAGATCGATTACCGTGTCGATCGGGGGGGCAATGTCCATGCATCCATTGGAAAGGTATCATTTGGGCCTGAGAAGCTGAAGGAGAATATCATGGCCTTCCTCGAGGCATTGGCGCGTGCGCGTCCCTCTGCGGTAAAAGGACGCTATGTGCGTCACGTCGCGGTATGCTCCACCATGGGACCAGGTGTTCCCGTGGATCTGCAGAGTCTTTCAGAAGTCTTCCACTAGGGGGCCCGTATGCCAACCGAAGCCAAAGAGCGAGTGGTCAGCGATCTCGTTGATTACTTGAAGGAGACAAAGGGCCTGGTTTTGACGGATTTCACGGGCCTCACCGTAGAGGATGCGACAGAGTTCCGGCGCCGATGCAGAGAAGTCAACGTGAACTATCGCGTGGTGAAGAATCGATTGGCGCGACTCGCCGTGGAGCAGACAGGGCTCCAAGGAATCACGGGTCATTTTCGAGGGCCCACGGGCATCATGACCGCCTTGGAGGATCCTGTCGCACCTGCAAGGGTTGTACGGGCTTTTGCAAAGGAATTCGGGCGCCCCACGGTCAAGATCGGGTGGATCGAAGGCGCCATCCTCGAGCAGGAACAGGTTGCCCGATTGGCGGATCTTCCTTCGCGGGATGAGCTTCTCGCGAGGGTCACTGCTGGCATAGGGGGGCCGCTCTCGGGCTTTGTCGGGACCCTGACATCACTGCTGCAAAGCTTGGTGGGCACCCTTGAGAGCATCGCGAAAGAGAAAACGGAGTAACGATAGAAAGGAAAGGGAAACGTCATGGCGGAGACCGCTTCCAAGAGTGCAAAAGATCTCGTTATCGAGACGATAGAGAACATGAAGGTCATGGAGCTGGCCGAACTGGTGTCGGAGCTCCAGGAGAAGTTCGGGGTATCGGCAATGGCACCCGTTGCCGTAGCGGCGCCCGTTGCCGCGGACGCTCCAAAAGAAGAAGAGAAGACAGAGTTTGATGCTGTTCTGAGCAGCATTGGCGACAAGAAGATTCAGGTGATCAAAGTCGTCAGACAGCTCACTGGTCTGGGCCTCAAAGAGGCGAAGGCTCTTGTTGACGGCGCACCCCAGCCCGTGAAGGAAGGGGTGACAAAAGAGGAAGCAGAGGAAATCAAGGTCAAACTCGAAGAGGTCGGCGCCGTAGTCGAGTTGAAGTAGAATAGCAGAATCCCATGGCCGACCATCGAAGAAATGGTCGGTCCTTGACCCGCAATTGGATCGTTGCGCCATTGGCGCGTAAGTATTAGTACGTTTCTCGGCAGGTTACTAGGGGGCTCAGTCTTGCACAGCGATTACGTCACAAGCAGGAGAAGCTACGAAAAAGTCAAGCCGGTGGCGGAGATGCCGAATCTACTGGACGCACAGCTCCGGTCTTATGGGGGCTTCCTGCAGCCTGATGTCCCGCCCTCAGAGCGAACAGATAAGGGGCTTCAGCTGGTGTTCAAGGAGGTTTTTCCCATCACCGACGCCAGGGAGAACTATGTCCTCGATTTCGTCTCATATTCCATCGGACGCCCCAAATACACCATGAGGGAGTGTATCGAACGGGATTTGACATACTCTGTCCCGCTCAAGACGACCTTGCGACTCATGGTGAATGAGGACGCGGAAGATCAAAGGCGAACGAGGGAGATTGTTGAGCAGGAGGTCTATCTTGGGGAACTCCCGCTCATCACGGAAAAGGGTACTTTTATCATCAATGGCGCCGAGCGTGTGGTGGTGAGTCAGCTACACCGGTCGCCGGGCATATTCCTCGATGATGAAATCCATCCCAATGGGAAACGGCTCTTCTCAGCCCGGGTAATCCCCTACCGGGGACCCTGGATCGAGTTCAGCCTGGATATCAAAGACATCATGTACGTGCACAGCGAGCGAAAGCGGAAGATATCGGTCACGATCCTTTTGCGGGCATTGGGCTACCACGACGATACCTCCATTCTTCAGCTTTTCTATAAGACAGGAGAAGCTTCGGTCACGGGAGCAGTGGGCAAGAGCAGTAAGCTTGTGGGGAAGGTCCTGGCCGCGCCGGTACCGGATCCGACGTCGAGTTCCGGCGATCTCTTGCTGAAAGCGGCACACGAACTTACACAGGGAGATGTGGATCTTCTGCGGAGCCACAACATCACGACGGTTGAAGTTATCACTTCACTCAAGGGCGATCAGGCAGGGGTGATCCTCAATAGCATGAGGAAGGATCCCACTTCCAGTGAGAAGGAAGCCCTCGTCAAGATTTACAACCTCATGAGACCCGGGGATCCTCCGAACTTGGAGACCGCGCGGAACTTCCTCAACCGGCTGTTCTTCAGTCCAAAGCGGTATGATCTAGGACGCGTCGGTCGATTCAAGCTCAATCAACGGCTCAAGATGAAGACGCCGTTGGACGAGCGGATTCTCACGCTGGATGATATCGTACATATCATCAATGCACTCCGTGATTTGAGGAATGGCCGGGGAAGCGTTGATGACATCGACCATCTGGGGAATCGACGGGCAAGACCGGTGGGGGAGCTTCTTTCCAACCAGTTCAGTATGGGTCTTACCAGGATGGCGCGGATCGTTCGAGAGCGCATGAGTCTGGTTACTCCTGAGAATATAAAGCCTAACGAGTTGGTGAACTCGCGGACGGTATCGGCAGTGGTTAATGCTTTTTTTGGTTCGAGCCAACTCTCCCAATTCATGGATCAGACCAATCCGTTGGCAGAGGTCACCAATAAACGCCGCCTCAGTGCTCTCGGACCGGGAGGATTGACGAGAGATCGCGCCGGATTCGAAGTCCGTGACGTGCACCATACGCACTATGGGAGATTGTGCCCGGTGGAGACGCCTGAAGGCCCCAACATCGGCCTCATTACCTCTCTTTCGACGTACGCTCGGATCAATGATTACGGTTTTCTGGAGACGCCGTATCGCAAGGTCAAGGGCGGAAAGCCCACGAACTCCATCGAGTATCTCCCCGCTGATATGGAAGTGAACAAGCTCATCCTTCAGGCCACTGAAGAGCTGGACGAGAATGGGTATCTCAAGAACGAGATCGTCCAGGCAAGACGGGGAGGAGATTTCCCACTGGTCCGCCGCGAGGAGGTGGACTACATGGATGTCTCGCCCATGCAGATGGTCTCGGTGGCTGCCGCGCTCATTCCCTTCCTCGAGCATGATGATGCCAATCGTGCGCTCATGGGGTCGAACATGCAGCGTCAGGCCGTTCCACTTCTTATTACTGAAGCGCCGCTCGTGGGAACCGGGATGGAATACAGAGCTGCCGTTGATTCCGGGGCTGTGGTGGTGGCCAAACGTGACGGCGTGGTGGAGAGGGTAACCGCGGATGCTATCAGGATTGACTGTTCACAGGGTTTGCTCCACGGCGATCCTTCCGAGCTGCTGGGGTTGGACACGTACCACCTCACCAAGTTCATCCGGTCCAATCAGGATACATGCATTGATCAAAAACCACTCGTTCATGTCGGAGACAAGATCAAGCGTGGGCAGGTGATTGCGGATGGACCTGCCACGGCCGATGGCGAGTTGGCCCTTGGGATGAATGTGCGGGTGGCATTCATGTCATGGCGAGGGTACAACTTCGAGGATGCGGTGGTGGTATCGGAGAACCTGGTCAAGCAGGATCGATTCACCTCCATCCATATCGAAGAGTTCGAGGTTCAGGTTCGGGAGACCAAACAGGGGTCCGAAGAGATCACTCGCGAGCTGCCGAATGTGGGTGACGCGGCCATAGGAAATCTGGACGAAGACGGTATTATCAGGGTGGGCGCTGAAGTATCGCATGGAGACATTCTGGTTGGCAAGGTGACTCCCAAGGGAGAGACAAAGCTCTCTCCGGAAGAGCGCCTCTTGAGGGCGATATTCGGTGAGAAGGCCCGAGATGTTCGGGATGCCTCACTGAAAGCTCCCCCTGGTATGGATGGGATCGTCCTCGATGTGAAGGTTTTTGCGCGACGGGATAGAAATGAGCGTGTCAAATCTGCGGAACGGAAACAGATCGACACCTTGACCAAGGGAAATAACGCGGCTATGCGACGCCTCAAAGAGATCATGGATGGGCAGATCCGCGAGACTCTTATCGGGCAGCGTGCCAACGATTTCCTGGACAAGAGCACGCGCATGCCCCTCTTCCGGAAGGGAGAGCTCCTGACCGCGAAGAAGATCGCGGACTTCGACACAAATCGGATCAAACCCAGCACGGAATTGGTGAAAGATCCGGGCATCTCGGAGGAGGTGAATCGTATCCTGGAAGCCGCCACCGAAGCCATGGATACTACCGAGCGATGGTATGAGCGGGAAGTGGAACGAATCACCAGAGGTGACGAGCTTCCGGCCGGCGTGCTCAAGCTGGTGAAGGTCTATGTCGCCCGAAAGCGCCGGCTTTCCGTAGGTGACAAGATGGCGGGGAGGCATGGAAACAAGGGAGTTGTTTCGGTGATCGTGCCGGAAGAAGATATGCCGTTTCTTCCCGATGGAAGACCTGTAGAGATGGTCTTGAATCCACTTGGGGTGCCGTCACGAATGAACGTCGGGCAGATCCTTGAAACCCATCTTGGTTGGGCCGCCCACGAGCTGGGCATTAAGACCGCCACGCCGGTTTTTAGTGGCGCCACGCTCCAAGAGATCGAAGCCGCGCTCACCGAGGCAGGACTGCCGGCAACGGGGAAGACTATGCTTCGGGATGGACGTACGGGCGAGCCCTTTTGTGAAGAGATTACGGTTGGATATCTCTATATGATGAAGCTATCGCACTTGGTGGATGACAAGATCCACGCACGATCCATCGGTCCTTATTCCCTGGTCACGCAGCAGCCTCTCGGCGGGAAGGCGCAGTTCGGGGGGCAGCGTTTTGGAGAGATGGAAGTGTGGGCGCTGGAAGCATATGGCGCCGCCTACACGCTTCAAGAATTGCTCACCGTGAAATCCGACGATGTGGTGGGTCGCTCTCGAATATACGAGGCAATCGTCAAGGGAGAGAATCCGTCAGAGCCGGGCATTCCGGAATCATTTAATGTTCTAGTAAAAGAGATGCAGAGCCTCTGCCTCGACGTGGAGCTGGAGGAATTCTAGCGTGAGGAAGTTGGCTGCAACAGACACATTAGGTGAAAAAGACGAGGATGGGTCAGTGAGACCACGGCTCGACTTTCTTTTTTTCCAGAGTAGGAAGCAAGGCGACGCCGAGTTCGCTTTCGGCATGCCCACAAGGGGATAGATATGTTTCCAGCTACCGATGATCGCGATCGCAGATCCATCGAGTTCAACGCGATTCGCATTAAGCTCGCATCTCCCGAGATCATTCGTCGTTGGTCCAGGGGCGAGGTTGTCAAGCCAGAGACTATCAATTACCGGACGTATCGGCCGGAAAAAGACGGCCTTTTCTGTGAGCGAATATTCGGCCCGGTGAAGGATTGGGAGTGCAGCTGCGGGAAGTACAAGAGAATCCGCTACAAGGGTGTGGTGTGTGACAAGTGTGGCGTGGAGGTAACGCAGTCCCGTGTCAGGAGAGAGCGTCTGGGGCACATCGAACTGGCTGTCCCCGTGACGCACATCTGGTACTTCAAGGCCTCTCCCAGCCGTATTGGATTGCTGCTGGATCTCACCATCCGTGAGCTCGAGCGGGTCCTATACTATGAGAGTTATATCGTCTTGGACGCAGGCCAGACCGAGCTCGAGTTTAAGCAGCTTATCACTGAAGAGGAGTTTGCCGGGCTCGAATTGGAGTATGGGTCAGAGGCATTTGTGGCTGAGATGGGAGCGGGGGCGATCAAGAGGCTCCTGGCCGATATCAATGTAGCGGACCTTGCTGCGGAGCTTCGGGCGCAGATCAAAGTTGAAACCAGTGTTCAACGGAAGAAGCAAGCCCTGAAACGACTTCGCGCGGTGGAGGCTTTCCGGCACAGTGGGAATAGGCCGGAGTGGATGGTCCTCACCGTAGTTCCCGTGCTGCCGCCTGATCTGAGACCCCTGGTTCCCTTGGAGGGAGGGCGGTTTGCTACCAGCGACCTGAATGATCTCTACCGAAGAGTGATCAATCGGAATAACAGACTGAAGAAACTCATCAATCTCCGGGCTCCGGAGGTGATTCTCAGGAGTGAGAAGCGGATGCTGCAGGAGGCAGTTGATGCGCTTCTTGACAATGGACGTCGCTCCAGAGCCATCATGGGTCCCAGAAACAGACCGCTGAAGTCGCTCTCCGATGCCCTCACCGGCAAGCAAGGGAGGTTCAGGCAAAATCTTCTCGGCAAGCGAGTAGACTATTCAGGGCGTTCGGTTATCGTGGTGGGTCCCGAACTGAAGATGCACCAATGTGGTCTGCCCAAGACCATGGCCCTGGAGCTTTTCAAGCCATTCATCATTCACAAGCTGGAGAAGCGCGGTCTCGTCCAGACGGTGAAGAGTGCCAAGAGGATGGTGGAACGGGCGACTCCGGAAGTGTGGGACATTCTTGAGGATGTGATCAAAGATCACCCGGTGCTCTTGAATCGAGCGCCTACGCTTCACAGGCTCGGCGTACAGGCGTTTGAGCCTGTGCTTGTGGAGGGGAAAGCCATCAAGATACATCCTTTGGTGTGCGCCGCGTTCAATGCTGATTTTGACGGAGACCAGATGGCTGTTCATGTGCCGCTGGGGATCGAAGCCCAGATCGAGACGGGGCTTCTGATGCTTTCCATGAACAACATCCTATTGCCGGCAAATGGATTTCCTGTGGCATCCCCCACACATGATATGGTGGTAGGGTTGAGTTTCCTGAGTAAGACGCGCGGGGAATGCCCCGAACATCCTCCGGCATTCAGTTCACCGGAAGAGGCGCTTTTGGCGCTGGATCTCGGGAAGATAGGGCTCCATGATTGGGTCAGAGTTCGATGGCAGGGAGAGACAGTCGCCACAACGGCTGGCCGAATCATCCTCAATGAGGCCGTACCTGAGGGATTAGGATTCATCAACGAAGAGTTAGGGAAGAAGGACATTCAGAAGCTTGTGGGGCGTGCGTACAAGCTCCTTGGCATTAAAGCCTGCGCCACGTTCCTCGATGTCCTCAAGGAGCTGGGTTTTCGATATGCCACCAAGGCCGGTGTCACCATTGGGATGGATGACATGATTGTCCCCGAGGAGAAGGGGCAGATCCTTGAAGTCGCCATGAAGCAGGTCGAGCTCATCATGGATCGATACCATCGAGGGAGCATCACCGACGGCGAACGCTACAACCAGATCATCGATACTTGGACGAGAGCGACTCAGGAAGTCTCGGCCGCCATGATGGAGCGACTCGAGAAGCACAAGGAGGGATTCAATCCCGTATTCATGATGATAAACTCCGGGGCCAGGGGATCGAAGGATCAGATCAGACAGCTAGCCGGCATGCGTGGCCTTATGGCGAAACCACAGAAGAAGATTACCGGGCAGATCGGCGAGATCATCGAGGCGCCCATTACGTCCAACTTCAGAGAAGGTTTATCTGTGCTGGAGTACTTCATCAGCACCCATGGAGCGCGGAAAGGGCTTGCCGATACGGCGCTCAAGACCGCGGACGCAGGTTATCTGACGCGACGTCTGGTAGACGTGGCACAGGACATCATTGTGAATGAGTTCGACTGCGGCACCATCCGTGGTCTCATGACCGGGGCTCTGAAGGAGGGTGAGGAAGTTATCGAGCCGTTGGCGGACAGAATACTCGGCCGTGTGGTCTTGGAAGACGTCATTCACCCCGTGACCGACAAGGTCATTGTCGAAGCAGGCAATGAGATCATGGAAGCCGAAGCAGAGGAGATTGATCGCGCGGGCATTGATGAAGTTGCAATTCGCAGTGTGCTGACCTGTGAAGCGCGGCGGGGCGTGTGCGCCAAATGCTATGGAAGGAACCTCGCCACCGGGAACATGGTTGAGATGGGTGAGGCGGTGGGGGTGATCGCGGGGCAGTCCATCGGCGAACCCGGCACTCAGCTTACGCTGCGAACATTTCACATCGGCGGTGCGGCAGCGCGGATCATTGCTGATCGACAACTCCTCGCCAAAACACCCGGTGTTGCCTCATATATTGGGCTGAATACGGTAACCAATGTAGAGGGTGATGAAATCGCCGTAAGCCTCCGCGGCGCTATCGTGGTGCTGGATAAGGAGACAGGCCGGCGGAGCAGATATATGGTTCCTCATGGCGCCACGGTCAGGGTCGCGAAAGACCAGGAGGTCAAACGCGACGACATTATATTCGAATGGGAACCATTCTCAGAGCCGATCCTGACAGATGTTGGGGGTACGATCCGGTTTATGGATATCAAAAAAGAAATCACGCTCCGCGAAGAACATGATGAGCGAACCGGGAAACTCCATTTCGTGATAATCGATAGCCGTGAGCGGGCACTGCATCCTCATATACAGATCCTCGAGACCAATGATGAAGGTGAGGCAAAGGCCATTCGGAGCTATCCAATCCCTACGGGTGCACATGTCAGTGTTGAGAATGGCGAACTGGTCACTCAGGGGACGGTTCTTGCCAAGATACCCAAAGAGTTCAGCAAGACGAGGGATATCACCGGGGGTCTTCCTAGGGTAGCGGAGCTTTTCGAGGCACGCAAGCCCAAAGAACCCGCGGTCATCAGCGAAGTGGACGGAGTTGTCTCCTTTGGCAAGATGGTGCGAGGAATGAGAAAGGTGGTGGTGACGGCTGAGACCGGGGAGGCGCGGGAGTACCTCATTCCTCCCGGCAAGCACATCAAGGTTCGCGAAGGTGATCGGGTCTTTGCAGGAGAAAAGCTTGGCGAGGGCCCGGTCAATCCGCACGACATCCTTCGGGTTCAGGGCGCCAACGCGGTGCAGGAGTATCTGGTCAACGAGATACAAGAGGTATATCGGCTCCAGGGTGTGCAGATCAATGACAAGCATATCGAGGTCATCGTCAGGCAGATGCTCCAGAAGGTCCGCATCGAAGATCCTGGGGACACGCCTTTCCTGGAGGGTGATCAAGTCGACAAGATGGTGCTTCGGTTCGAGAATCAGCGCGTGCAGACCGAGGGTGGAAGACCTGCGAGCTTCCAGCCCCTCTTGCTTGGCATCACACGTGCTGCGCTGAGTACCGACAGCTTCATCAGCGCTGCATCGTTCCAGGAGACTACCCGTGTGTTGACGGAAGCAGCAATTCATGGCAAACGGGATGAACTCCTGGGTCTGAAAGAGAACGTAATCATGGGCCATCTGATCCCTGCTGGAACCGGGATGCTGCAGTACAAGGGGATTCAACTCCTTGAAGACAGGGATGAGGAGGGCCTTGGTAAGACAGAGGACACCGAGGAGGACGAGACTGCTTGGGAGGAGAGAGCAGAGGACTTGACAGCATAGCTGTTCCCCCATTCATTCGTCCCGCTTATTTGTGTCTTTTTTGACGAGGAGGCTAGTCTGTGCCTACTGTGAATCAGTTGGTTCGCCTTGGCAGAAAGGCCGGGGTGAGAAAAAGCGGAGCGCCGGCACTCAAGCAATGCCCGCAGAAAAAGGGTGTGTGTACCAGAGTCTATACTACCACGCCCAAGAAGCCGAATTCAGCATTGAGAAAGGTGGCGCGGGTGCGGCTCAGCAATGGGATCGAGGTTACGGCCTATACCCCGGGAGAGGGGCACAACCTCCAGGAGCATAGTATGGTCCTGGTCCGTGGTGGACGTGTCAAGGATCTTCCTGGTGTTCGATATCACATTATCCGTGGAACTCTTGACGCAGCGGGAGTCTCGGGGCGCAAGAAGTCGCGAAGCAAGTATGGCGCAAAACGGATTGAGGATTAGGAGATGCCACGGCGAAGAAGAGTCGCAAAGCGAGAGGTCCAACCGGACCCCAAGTACGGGAGTGACCTGGTGACATCTTTTGTCAACGCATTGATGAGAGATGGCAAGAAGGGTGTGGGCGAAAGCATTCTCTATGGGGCTTTTGACATTATCGAGCAAAAGAGTGGTAAGCCGCCCGTGGAGACGTTCAAGCGAGCCGTCAGCAATGTGAAGCCCATGCTCGAGGTGAAATCACGGCGCGTGGGTGGTGCGACATACCAAGTACCTATCGAAGTGCCACCGGCAAGGCGTCAGGCTTTGGCGATCCGCTGGATCATCGGTTTCGCTCGAAAAAGAAACGAACACACGATGCAGGAACGGCTGGCTCGTGAACTTATGGATGCTGCCAGGAAAGAGGGCAGCTCGGTGAAGAAGAGAGAAGATACACACAAGATGGCTGAGGCGAATCGGGCGTTTGCCCACTACCGCTGGTAGATACGGGCCACACTGCGGCCCGGGTTGGCGATTGAGCAAAGAATCAAGCATCCCCTAGACCATAGGGAGGGAACGAGATGGCGCGAGAGAAATTTGAGCGGCGGAAGCCGCATGTGAATGTAGGGACGATAGGGCATATAGACCATGGGAAGACGACACTGACGGCGGCGATCACGCTGATATTGTCGAAGCAGGGGGGCGCGGATTATGTGCCGTTTGAGGAGATAGACAAGGCACCGGAGGAGAAGGAACGCGGGATCACGATCGCGACGGCGCATGTGGAGTATGAGACAGAGAATCGACATTATGCGCATGTGGATTGTCCTGGGCATGCGGACTACATAAAGAACATGATCACTGGGGCGGCGCAGATGGACGGGGCGATTCTGGTGGTGGGGGCGGATGATGGGCCGATGCCGCAGACGCGGGAGCACATATTGTTGGCTCGGCAGGTAGGGGTACCTGCGATGGTGGTGTATCTGAACAAGGTAGACATGGTAGATGATCCTGAGCTGCTGGAGTTGGTGGAGTTGGAGGTACGGGAGTTATTGAGCAGCTATAATTATCCAGGCGATGAGATACCGGTAATCAAGGGGAGCGCGCTGAAAGCGTTGCAGAGTGGGGACCCGGACGCAGAGGAATGCAAGTCGATACTGGAATTGATGGAGGCGGTGGATTCGTACATACCCTTGCCGGTGCGAGATGTTGACAAGAAGTTTCTGATGCCTGTAGAGGATGTATTTTCGATAACGGGACGAGGGACGGTAGGGACCGGGCGAGTAGAGCGTGGGCGGGTGAAGATGGGAGACAAGGTAGAGTTGGTGGGTTTTGGCGCGCATAAGCAGACGGTGGTGACCGGGGTAGAGATGTTTCGGAAGATATTGGACTATGCGGAGGCGGGGGACAATGTGGGGTTGTTGTTACGCGGAGTAGACAAGGAGTTATTGGAGCGTGGGATGGTGATTGCCGCAGTAGGGAGCGTGACGCCGCACACGAAGTTCACGGGAGAGGTATATGTGCTGAAGAAGGAAGAGGGCGGGCGGCACACGCCGTTTTTTCATGGGTATCGGCCACAGTTCTACTTTCGGACGACGGATGTGACGGGTACGGTGAGTATGCCCGAGGGAGTAGAGATGGTGATGCCCGGGGACAACATACAGATGGAGATTGAGTTGATCACGCCCATCGCCATGGAGGAAGGGCTTCGGTTCGCCATCCGGGAAGGTGGACGAACAGTTGGCGCCGGTGTGATCGGCAAAATCATCAAATAGATGCCAGGATAACCAGACGGGAGATGGAATAGGATGAAGGCCAAAGAGGGGAAGACCAGCCAACGGGTGCGGATACGCCTTAAGGCGTATGACCACCGGGTGCTGGATCAGTCAGCGCGGGAGATCGTTCGGACTGCGAAACGAACAGGGGCGAAGATTTCCGGCCCAATCCCACTCCCGGTCGAGAGGACGGTCTATACCGTCTTACGTTCGCCGCATGTAGATAAGAAGTCGCGCGAGCAGTTCGAGATGAGAGTTCATAAGAGAATGATAGAGATCATCGATACCTCGCAACGGACCGTTGAGGCATTGATGAAATTGGATCTGCCTGCGGGCGTGGACGTATCAATCAAGCTTCCTTAATGACGGTTTACGCCGCTTCAGGAAGTCGAGGGTTCTCATGATGAAGGCTCTGATAGGCAAGAAGATCGGTATGACGCAGGTTTTTGACGACCTGGGACGGGTCATTCCGGTGACGGTTATCGAAGCCGGGCCTTGCGTGGTTGTGCAAAGGAAGACCGGTGAGCACGATGGATATGAGGCTGTTCAGCTCTCATTTGGTGAGAAGAAACGCGCGAACAGGCCCACGATTGGACATTACAAGAAGTCTGGAGCTCCCGCCGGGCGGATCCTGAATGAGTTCCACGTGGATCCCGATGAAACGACACTCCAGCCGGGGTCAAGACTGACCGTCTCGATTTTTAACCCGGGAGAGAGGGTGAAGATCAGTGGGAAACCCAAGGGACGAGGTTTCGCCGGCTGCATAAAGAGATGGGGATTCTCTGGCGGCGACGAAACTCATGGTTGCAATAGCCATAGAGCTCCCGGCTCCATGGGCTGTGCCAGTACTCCCTCACGGACTTTCAAGGGACGGAAGCTTCCCGGGAGAATGGGCAGTCGCAGGGTGACGGTAAGGAATCTTCGGGTCGTCCAGATCGATGAGGAGCGAAATCTGATCCTCCTTCGAGGCGCAGTACCCGGAGCGCGGAACGGGTTTGTCACCATCGAGGGTATTGGCGGCTGATTGTATGATTGGGTCAGGTTTTTCATCCAGAGGGAGTTACTGAAGTGATGATGAATATACACAACCAGGAAGGCGGAGTGGCCGGGACGAGAGCACTGGATGAGAAGCTCTTTGATGCCGCACACAAGCCGCATCTCCTCCATGAGGCGGTGAGGCTCTATCTGGCTCGGCAGCGATCTGGGACCGCCTGCACGAAGACACGGGGTGAGGTGCACAGAACCAATAGAAAACCGTGGAGGCAGAAGGGAACCGGCAGGGCGAGGGCAGGATCGGCCAGGTCGCCGATATGGGTGGGCGGGGGCAATACATTCGGACCCCGACCACGGGATTTTGGCATGAAGATGAATAGGAGGGCCAGGAAACAGGCACTCCGAACAGCCCTTTCTTTGCGCGCCAGAGCGGGTGATCTATTGCTGCTTGAGAATATCGCCATGGAAGCCCCGAAGACCAAAGATATGGTGAAGATATTCGAGTCACTGGGAATGGCCGGCACGAAGACGCTTTTGGTGCTTGGCACCAGGGATATGAATATTCTTGCATCCGGACGCAATATTCCGTGGCTGGACATGACGCTGGCGGACTCGTTGACTACGTATCGTGTGCTGAGGTCAGATAAGCTGGTCATGACCGTGGCAGCGTTGGAGCGTCTTGAGGAGAGGAGCCGCGCATGAATGGGCATGCACAAAGCATACTCAAACGCCCCATTGTCACGGAGCGAAGCAACATCCTCAGGGAGCGTGATAACAAGTATACATTCGAGGTGGATCCGAAGGCCACCAAGATCGACATCAAGCGTGCAGTAGAGGAGATATTCAATACGAAAGTGCTCGATGTGAAGGTCATGCACGTCCGCGGCAAACCGAGACGAGTCCGCCTCGCCGTTGGAAAACGAAGGAACTGGAAAAAGGCGGTGGTGACCATTGAGGCGGGGCAGACCATAAGCATCTTCGAGGGAGTCTAGAGCATGGGTATCAAGAGATTCCGACCGGTTACACCGTCCATGCGGTTTCGAACCGTCTCGGATAACGCCGAGATCACGCGGACAAAGCCTGAGAAGTCGCTTCTCTCGCCCAAGAAGCGGACAGGCGGCAGGAACAACCGGGGAAGGATTACCGCCAGACATAGAGGCGGCGGTCACAAGAGGTTCTATCGGCGCATTGATTTCAGGCGTAACAAGGATGGCGTACCCGCCAACGTCGCCTCCATTGAATACGATCCGAACCGATCGGCGAGGATTGCGCTGTTGCATTACAGGGACGGCGAGAAACGATACATCCTTGCACCGGTGGGAATCACGGTGGGAGACGTGCTTGTGTCGGGTCCTGAAAGCGAAGCCAAGGTAGGAAACGCCATGGCTCTGGGCAGTCTTCCATTGGGGACCAGCGTCCATGCCGTGGAGTTGCAGCCCGGCAAGGGTGCACAGATGGCGCGCGGTGCGGGAACCTATGCGGTTCTCGTGGCGAAGGAGGGAAAACACGCGCACCTGCGGCTTCCCTCTGGGGAGACGCGATTGGTGCGTCTGGAATGTCGAGCTACCATTGGTCAAGTGGGCAATGTGGAGCATGAAAACATCGTATGGGGGAAAGCTGGCAAAGCTCGGTGGATGGGTTGGAGACCGAAGGTGAGAGGAGTCGCCATGAATCCCGTTGATCACCCCATGGGGGGAGGAGAAGGGAAGAGCTCAGGTGGTCGGCATCCATGTACACCTTGGGGCAAGCCGACCAAGGGATTCCGGACCAGGCGGGCGAAACTATCCGATAAGATGATAGTACGGCGTAGGCGTTAGGGGGAGGAGATATGGGTCGTTCGTTAAAGAAGGGGCCGTTTGTTGACGCCAAGCTTCTCGATAGGGTGAATGCGATGAACCGGTCAGGGGAGCGGCGCGTCGTAAAAACCTGGAAGCGAAGTTGCACAATTCCGCCCGAGTTCGTCGGACATACGTTTGCAATTCATAACGGCAAGAACTTTGTTCCTGCCTATGTCACTGAGAACATGGTCGGGCATAAGCTCGGCGAATTTGCTCCTACCCGGACCTACAGAGGGCATGCCGGAAAGAGCGAACGCCGTACTGGCCCTCGATGAGGAGATGGTGATGGCTATGTTCAAGGCCAGTGCGAGTTACGTTCGCATCTCCCCCAGAAAAGCTCGTCAGGTTGCCGGGTTGATCCGCGGCAAGGGTGTGGAAGAGGCTTCTGGTCTCCTTGACCTGTGCAATAGATCTGCCGCGCGAGTGATGAACAAGGTCCTCATGTCAGCCGCGGCGAATGCACTGAACGAAGAGGGTTCCGGCAAGTTAGACTTGGAGGATCTATTTGTTTCGGGAGTCTGGGTGGACGGTGGACCCATGTTGAAGCGATTTCGAGCCCGGGCTCGGGGTCGCGTTGTCAGAATCAGGAAGAGAACGAGCCACTTTCATGTGGAGCTCGGAGTAAGGGAAAAGTGATCCCTCCTATCTATAAGAGGGACGAGACCTTGGGGGGTTAGCTCTTGGGTCAAAAGACGCATCCGACGGGTTTCCGTCTGGGAGTAACCAAAACGTGGGATTCTTTATGGTTTGGTGGCCGTGACTACAAGGACCTGCTCTCCGAGGATATCATGATTCGGCGTTATATCAGTCGTCGTATGGAGAGAGCCTCTATTTCGAAGGTCACTATTGAGCGGGCGCCGAGGAGAGTAACAGTCAACATACATACTGCGAGACCCGGCGTAGTCATTGGGCGAAGAGGTTCCGAGGTTGATAGGCTCCGTGATGAGCTGAAGCATGTCACCGGGAAAGAAATCTACATCAATATTGTGGAGGTTCGAGTTCCGGAGACAGATGCGCAGCTTGTGGCTGATAGTATCGCGCGGCAGATCACGCAGCGTGTTTCTTCCCGTCGAGCCATGAAGCGTGCGATCTCGTCATCCATCAGAATGGGCGCCGAGGGAATAAGGGTCGTGTGCGCAGGGAGATTGGGTGGTGCTGAGATGGCACGCCGTGAGCAGTATCGGGAAGGAAGGGTGCCGCTTCACACATTACGTGCGGACATCGATTTTGCCCGATCTACCGCCCATACCAACTATGGTGCGGTGGGCGTCAAGGTCTGGATCCATAAGGGTGAGCACCTTAAAGACGGGAGCGGGGACCAGACGGAGAGGCCCAGGAAACAGGGCGGCGATGGGCGCCGGACTCGCTCGTCTCAGGCCCCATCAAAATCGTCGTGAGGGAAGGTGACTCATGTTAGCGCCAAGTCGTGTGCGGTTTCGCAAGCAGCAGAGAGGCCGAATGAGAGGGATGTCCATGCGGGGCAGCAGAGTCAGCTTTGGCGATTTCGGGCTGAAAGCAATGGAGCCTGCGTGGATTACCAGCAAGCAGATCGAGGCGGCTCGTGTGGCGATGACCCGCAAGATACGCAGGGGTGGTAAGGTCTGGATACGGATTTTCCCCGACAAGCCTATTACGCTGAAACCGGCTGAAACGCGTATGGGGAAGGGCAAAGGATCCCCCGATCATTGGGTAGCCGTGGTCAAGCCGGGGCGCGTGATGTTCGAGCTTGAAGGCGTGAGTGAGGAGCTTGCACGTTCCGCTCTGAAGCTTGCTGCGTCAAAGCTGCCTGTGAGGTCGAGAATCGTGGTCAGACAAGACCTAGGTGGGTGAAGATGAAGGTTGAAAGCTTACGGGAACTCCCCGACGAGGAGCTGAAGGCAAAGATCGCTGAAATGAGAGAAGAGCTCTTCAACTTCCGGTTTCGACATGCCACAGGGCAGTTAGACAACCCTATGATGCTCAGGGTGGCCAGAAGAAATCTTGCCAGGGCGCTTACTCTTCAGCGTGAAAGAGAACTCGGACTTGCGCGAGGGAGACAGATGGAGGCGGACCATGCTAAAGGAGAGGTCTCCGCTGGATGATAGAGAGGGTTTGTAATGGCTGACAAGGGTACAAGGAAAATCCGGGATGGAGTCATCGTGGGCGATAAGGCCGAGAAGTCCGTCCGCGTGAAGGTTGAACGACTCGTGGTCCATCCACGATACAAGAAGATCGTTCGTCGCAGGAAAACCTATGCAGTACACGATGAGAAGAACGAGTGCAAGGTTGGCGATAGAGTCAAGATTGTCGAGACGCGTCCTTTGAGTAAGACCAAGCGATGGCGCGTTCTTGAGATAATCGAGAGGGCCAAATAGCCATGATCCAGCAAGAGACCTGGTTAACGATTGCCGACAATTCCGGTGCGAAGCTGGCGCAATGCATCAGAGTTCTCGGCGGGACTCGTCGAAGGTATGCACGCGTTGGCGATGTCATCGTCGTGACCGTGAAGTCCGCCATCCCGGGATCGAATGTAAAGAAGGGAAGCGTGAACAAGGCGGTCGTGGTGAGGACGAAGAAGGAATATCGACGGAGGGATGGGAGCTATATCCGGTTTGATGACAACGCTGCGGTGCTCATCAATGATCAGAACGAGCCGACGGCGGCAAGAATTTTCGGCCCCGTTGCCAGGGAATTGCGCGAGAAGAGGTTTACGAAGATTGTCTCTCTCGCACCGGAGGTTTTGTGATGCGGAAACGAAATGAGGGGCTGGGATTTCGGACGAAGGGTGCCAAGCGGGTACGGAAGATGAAGATGAACCATCTGATTCGCAAAGGCGATTTGGTGGAAGTCATCAGCGGAGATGATAAGGGCAAGAGGGGAAAGGTCCTCCGGGTAATGACTGAGAGCACACGGATCATCGTTGAAAAGGTGAATTTCATCAAGAGACACACCAGGCCGAGCCAGAAGAACCAGCAGGGCGGTATCGTGGAGCGGGAGGCGCCTATCCATATCTCCAACGTGGGGTTTGTGGTTGGCGATCAGAAGGTCAAGATCGGGCGGAAGAAGCTGGCCGACGGAAGACGCGTGCGATACGTGAAGTCCACCGGCGAAATGCTGGGACAGTAGGAGGTTTAGGTTGGTGGCACGTCTCAGAGAGTACTATGGGGAGACTGTTGTTCCAAAGCTCAAGGAGCGTTTCGGTTACAAGAATCTCCTCCAAGTGCCAAGGCTGGAGAAGATCGTGGTGAACATGGGGGTGGGTGAGGCAATACAGGACCGAAAGGAACTCGACTCCGCTGTTCAGGACCTGCGGACCATCACCGGGCAACAGCCGAAGATCACGGTGGCCAAGAAATCTATCTCGACGTTCAAACTTAGGACCGGTATGCGTATTGGATGTATGGTGACGCTCCGCAGCACGCGGATGTATGAATTTCTGGATAGATTGATTACGGTGGCGATTCCTCGGGTCCGGGATTTCCGTGGTCTCTCGGATAGATCGTGCGATGGCCGCGGCAACTATAGCATGGGTATCACCGAACAGGTGATTTTTCCGGAGATCGATTACGATAAGATCGATAGGATCCGGGGCATGAACATCACCCTGGTGACAACGGCAAAGACAGATGAAGAAGCTATTGCCTTGTTGGCTGAGCTTGGAGTGCCGTTCAGAGGTCTAAAACCCGTAGGGATTGCCACTGAAGGGAATGATTCCGCGGAAACGAAAGAGGATTAGTGCGGCTATCCAGGCCGGGAGGTGTACGTGGCCAAGAAGTCATTGATTGAGAAATCGAAAAAGAAGCCGAGATTTCGCGTACGCCGCTACAATCGATGTGGGCGGTGTGGCAGACCAAGGGCCTACATGCGCAAATTCGGGGTTTGTCGTATCTGTTTTAGGGAGCTGGCTTTGGAGGGCAAGGTGCCGGGCATTGTCAAGGCGAGCTGGTGATCAAGGGAGAGTAGATCCATGAGTATGACTGATCCTATTGCCGATATGCTGACGCGTATACGAAATGCGGCTCGCGCTGGGCACCGGAGTACCGATATTCCATCTTCGAAAATGAAGACGGCCATTGCGGAGATCCTCAAGGAAGAGAGGTTCATCAGGAATTTTCGTGTAATTCCAGACAACAAACAGGGAATCTTGAGAGTGTATCTCCGTTACTTGGACAAGGGCGAGAACGTTATTGAAGGAATTAAGAGAGTATCAACGCCGGGACTGCGAGTCTATGTGGGGAAAGAGGATATGCCTCGCGTTGCGGGCGGTTATGGAGTTTCGATCTTATCCACTTCCCGGGGTGTCTTGGCCGGGAAACAGGCAAGACGTCTCGGAATCGGCGGCGAGGTTATCCTCAAGGTCTGGTAGGAGGGGATTGTGTCACGCGTAGGAAAGATGCCTGTGGTGTTGCCCCAGGCTGTCCAAGCCAACATTAAGGGGCAGACGTTGGAGATCTCCGGTTCGAGGGGAAGCCTATGTCAGGAGATGCCTCGAGGAATCTCCGTGGAGATTGAAGGGCGGACTCTTCAGGTTCTGCGATCTTCAGAGAGCAAGTCATTACGGAGTCTCCATGGACTTACGAGGGCTCTGGTGCAGAACATGGTGGATGGCGTTTCCAACGGTTTCACGAAGACACTTGAGATCGAAGGAATAGGATACAAGGCCAGAGCGGAGAAGCTGGGCATTGTCATCGAGGTGGGGTATTCGCATCCCGTTCTGTTTATTCCACCAGAGGATATTTCCATCGAGGTCAAGAGCCCAACGGTGCTCATCATTTCCGGGATTGACAAGCACCTTGTCGGCCAAGTGGCGGCAAAGATTCGCTCCCTCCGACCTCCTGGAGTATATACGGGCAAAGGTATCCGTTACAAGGGTGAACAGGTGCGACGTAAAGCTGGAAAGGGTGGAGCATAGCAATGAGAGACCGGGCGAAGGCCAAGCGCCTGCAGCGAAGAAGGCGCCAAAACCGCGTACGAAAGAAACTGAAGGGTTCTGAGGAACGCCCCCGTCTGGCCGTGTTTCGAAGCAACAGACACATTAGTGCGCAGATCATCGACGATACATCCCACCGGACTATATGCTCCGTGACGAGTACATCCCTGGAGGTCCAGAAGGCATTTGAAGAGACAAAAGGGAAGGTAGAGATGAGCAGGCGGATCGGCCAGATGCTGGCCAAGAGGGCAAAGGAGGCCGGGATATCCAGGGTGGTATTTGATCGCGGCGGTTTTCGGTACATTGGCAGAGTGAAAGCACTGGCGGATGGAGCTCGAGAGGGCGGACTGCTGGAGTTTTAGCTTGAGAGAAGGGAGTTCTTGATTGAGGCCCATGCATAAGGAGCAGCAAGAGCTGAATGAGCGGATCGTTCAGATCAACCGCGTAGCCAAGGTCGTCAAAGGTGGTAGGAGATTCAGTTTCAACGCTATTGTGGCGGTGGGAGATGGCCACGGCCGCGTGGGGGTGGCCATGGGAAAGGCGAATGAGATATCCGAGGCTATACGGAAGGCTTCGGAGAAGGCGAAGAAGTCGCTCATTATCGTGCCATTGGTTCATGGGACGATCCCCTACGGAGTCGTTGGGCGATATGGTGCGGGCCGGGTCATGATGAGACCTGGTGCGCCGGGCACCGGGGTGATTGCAGGTGGAGCCGTGCGGGCCGTGATGGAAATGGCCGGAGTGAAGGACATACTCACCAAGTCTCTTGGCTCTCCGAATCCTCAGAACGTGGTTAAGGCATGTATTCAGGGGTTGCGAGGGATTCGTTCTCTGAACAGTGTATGTCGTCGCCGCGGGCTGACTCCTGCTCGGGTGCTTGGTCTCTCTGAGGAGGAATGGGAGCAGCGTCGATCTAGGAAGATGGGTCGCTGAGGAAGCGTTTTTGGATAGAGAGGTGGATGCCAGTGGCGCGTAAGCTTTTAGTGAAACAAATTCGAAGCACGATTGGGCGACCGGAGGTTCAGAAGCGTACGATGCGAGCGCTAGGCCTACGCAAGATGAACGCCACCGCTATTCATGGAGATAACCCGGCTATCCGTGGTATGGTGTCGAAGGTTCGACATCTTGTCGAGGTCCAGGAGCTTGATGATGAATGAACTAGGAAACCTGAGATACAAGTCCGGCGCGCGGCATGCGAAACGGCGCCTGGGCAGAGGACCCGGATCAGGAAGCGGAAAAACAGCCGGTAGAGGCCATAAGGGGTTAGGCTCCCGATCAGGTGGGGGAATGCAACCGTGGCACGAAGGTGGACAGATGCCCCTGCAGCGGAGACTACCTAAACGTGGTTTCAAGAACCCGTTCAGGGTTGTCTACGAGGTGGTGCATGCCGTCGATCTGGAACGATTCCCTGCGGGGGAACGTATCGATCCCGAGAAGCTCTCAGAGGCGCGCTTGATCCGCAAAGGCGGGCCTGTGAAGATCCTTGCAGGCCCGCGTCCTCTCAAGGCGGCCTATACAGTGGTGGCTCATGCGTTCAGTGCGAGCGCGCAGGAGGAGATTAAGACCGCAGGCGGCAGTATTGGGGTATTGAAGAAGTGATCAAGGGTTTTCAGAGCGCGTTCAATATTCCGGAGCTCCGACGGCGGATTCTCTTCACATTATCCATCTTGGTTGTCTATCAGTTGGGAGGACATATCCCGACCGCAGGGATAGATGGCCGTGCGCTAAGCCTATTCTTCTCCCAGCAGAAGGGAACGCTTCTTGGGTTGTGGGATATGTTCGTGGGCGGAAACCTGAGCAAGGCAACCATTTTTGCTCTGGGGATCATGCCTTACATCAGCGCATCGATCATTCTCCAATTGCTGACCGCGGTGATCCCCTATTTCGAGAAGCTCAAGAAAGAGGGGGAGGAGGGGCGCCGGAAGATCAATCAATACACGCGATATGGAACCGTATTGGTATCCATCATCCAGGCCTACGGTATCAGCATTTTCCTGGAATCCATGACAACCGGGGGAGGGCTTCACGTGGTTCCTCATCCCGGATGGGGATTCCGTTTGCTCTGTGCGCTCACGTTTACCGCGGGTACCGTTTTTGTCATGTGGTTAGGCGAGCAGATCACGGAGCATGGTATAGGGAACGGTATCTCTCTCATTATCACCATCGGAATCATCGCCCGATATCCGGGGCAATTCCTGAGGACCGTAAGCGTTTTGAAAGCCGGCACTTTTTCGCCTTTCCAGGCAGTACTCCTCGTGATCATCATGGTTTCGGTCACGGGGCTCATAGTACTCATTACGCAGGGCACGAGGCGGATACCGGTTCAGTATGCAAAAAGAATTGTAGGAAGAAAAATCTACGGCGGGCATAGCACATTTATCCCACTCCGCGTGAATACCGCAGGTGTGATCCCTGTGATTTTCGCTCAGTCTCTGATAATGTTTCCGCGCACAATGGCCACTACGTTCTTTCCTGGTAATGAGTTCATGGAAGGGATCGCCGCCAACCTTCAACCCGGCGCGGCGATCTATGCCATCCTCTATAGCGGTCTGATCATCTTTTTTGCGTACTTCTACACGGCCATCGTCTTCAATCCCGTGGATCTCGCGGACAACATGAAGAGACAGGGGGCCTTTATTCCAGGAATCAGGCCGGGGAAACGAACGTCTGATTTTATCGACAGGGTACTGACGAGGATTACGCTTCCTGGTGCGATATTCTTGGCATTTATAGCATTGCTTCCAGATATGCTCATATATAAAATGCATGCTCCCATCTACCTCGGTGGGACAGGTTTGCTTATTGTTGTGGGAGTGGTGCTTGATACGCTCCAACAAATCGAATCTCATCTCCTGATGCGCCACTACGACAGCTTCATGAAGAAGGGGCGCATGAGGGGAAGAACATAGTTTCGTCTTATATTTTGGCCCTAGTAAAAAGCCATGGCGAGATAGAGATCCTACGCCAAGGCGGAAGGATCTTGGCGGAATCGCTTGTCCATGCGGGATCGCTCGTTGTCCCAGGAGTCCGGACGGGTGAGATAAATGAGGCCATAGAGGAGTTCATAGTCAGCCGGGGCGGCTATCCTGCTTTCAAAGGGCTCAATGGTTTCCCTGCGGCTTCCTGCATTTCAATCAATGAGGAGGTGGTTCACGGCATCCCCGGAAAACGGGAACTCCTGAATGGAGATATCGTGGGGATAGACATCGGAGTGCGATACAAGGGTCTCTATACGGACGCGGCCGTCACGTTCCTGGTTGGTAAGGTGTCGCCGCAGGCTAAACGACTTCTGGAGGTCACGAAGCGAGCTCTTGACGCGGGAATCAGGGAAGCCAGGGATGGCAGGTGGGTACGCGACATATCTCGCGCTGTGCAGACCGTTGTCGAAGGGGCAGGATACCATGTGGTTCGTGTTCTTGTGGGTCATGGGGTAGGCCACCATCCCCACGAAGAACCGCAGATCCCGAACTATGTGGGGCCATTTCGGGGAAGACGGCTGCGAGAAGGTATGGTGCTTGCAATAGAACCCATGGTGAATATGGGGACCGCAAGCGTACGAACATTGCGTGATGGATGGACGGTGGTCACTGCGGATCGTAGTCTTTCTGCGCACTTTGAGCATACGGTCGTGGTCACTGCCGAGCGTGCGGATACCCTGACTGAGATTGAGTAGGCAGTCTTGGATATTCGATGGAGCGGAAGGAGTATATCGTGAAGGTCAGGGCCAGTGTCAAACGGATCTGCAAGGATTGCAGGGTGGTTCGGAGGAAAGGCGCCGTGCGGATCATCTGCAAGAACCCCAGGCATAAGCAGAGGCAAGGGTAGCGCGGGGTCACCGGGCCCCAGGGAGCAAATGATGGTTATCAGTGAGGTGAGAGTGTGGCACGAATAGCCGGTATCGATCTCCCGAGGAACAAGCGTGTGGAGATTGCCTTGACGCATATCTTCGGTATAGGACCAGCTTCCTCGCGAAAGGTTCTCCAGACGGCCGGGGTTTCCCCAGATATCCGTGTCAGGGATCTCTCCGAGGAACAGGTTGCGCAGTTGCGCGGTGCTATCGAGAAAGAGCACAAGGTCGAGGGAGCCCTCAGGGGCGAGATATCCATGAACATCAAGAGATTGATGGATATCGGTTGCTATCGGGGTCTTAGACATCGAAGAGGGCTCCCGGTCAGAGGGCAAAGGACACGAACAAATGCCAGGACCCGGAAGGGTCCCAAACGAGCACCCGGACGCAGGAAGTAGGAGGGAAAGATGGCAGAGCCGAAAGGGAGAAGAGGAAAGGGAAGAAAGAAGAAAGTCAAGGTCACGGATATCCATGGTGTTGCCCATATTCACTCGACATTCAACAATACAATAATCAGTATCACTGACATCAAAGGGAATGTCATCGCTTGGGCGAGTAGTGGCAAAGTGGGTTTCAAAGGCTCTCGCAAGAGCACTCCTTTCGCGGCTCAATTAGCGGCCGAGAATTCCGCCAAGGTGGCCATAGATCTCGGCTTGAGAAAAGTTGACATATGGGTGAAGGGGCCGGGGGCGGGGAGAGAAGCCGCCATTCGTTCGCTTCAGGCTGCCGGTCTTGAGGTTACCGCTATCAAAGATGTAACCACGGTACCTCACAACGGATGCAGGCCACCCAAGCGTCGCAGGGTCTGATGTCGGAGTACGGGAGGTAAGGAATAGGTATGGCTAGATACGTCGGACCTTCTTGCAAGCTATGCCGGCGGGAAGGCACGAAACTTTTTCTGAAGGGGCAGCGTTGTCGCAGCGATAGGTGTGCCGTTGAGCGGCGGCCCTATGTGCCCGGTGAACGAAACCAGCAGCGTCGATCCCGTACAAGCGAGTATGGGCTTCAGTTGCGAGAGAAGCAGAAGACCAAGCGAATCTATGGGATTCTGGAACAGCAGTTCAGGGGCTATTTTCATAAGGCTGCCCGGCAGAAGGGTGTGACAGGTGAGAATCTCCTGAAGCTGCTCGAAAGACGATTGGACAATGTGGTCTATCGACTTGGTTTCGCGCCTTCTCGCAAGGCTGCCAGACAGCTTGTCAGACATCGTCATATTCAAGTTGATGGGAGGAGGGTGACGATTCCATCGTTCCTGATCGAGCCTGGCCATGTCGTCACAATTTCTGAGAAGGCCAGAGATATGCCGATGGTCAAGAATTCCATCCAGGCTACCGATAGAAATAATATGGTTCCATATCTGCACTTGGACGAAGGCGGATTTTCTGGGAGGTTGGAGGGTCATCCATCCAGAGAGGATATTCCCGTTCAGGTCAACGAGCAGCTGATCGTTGAACTCTACTCGAAGTAATCACGATTTGGCGCCACAATAGAGGCTGGAGATACCTATGATAAAAGCGCACCCCCTCCACATGCCGAAACATGTGGAGTTCGTTCCAGAAGGATCCACCGTGCGATATGGCAAGTTCGTCATGCAGCCGTTGGAGCGGGGTTTCGGCACCACCCTGGGTAATGCCCTCAGGCGGGTCCTTCTTTCTTCTCTCCCGGGAGCCGCGGTCACTGCGGTGAAGGTGGAAGGCGCTCAGCATGAATTCACTGCTCTGCCGGGCGTGGTAGAGGATCTGGCGGAAATCATTCTCAACGTAAAGACAATTCGGCTCAGACTCCTTGACGAGGGGCCGCGTACTATGCGGCTCGAAGCGACAGGCGAGGGGGAGATCAAGGCGGATGCCATTCATAGAGACAAGAGTATCAAGATTCTGAATCCGGATCTCTATCTCGCCACATTGGCCAAGGATGGGAAGCTCTCCATGGAACTCAGAGTCGAGCATGGGAGGGGATACGTCCAGGCTAGGGAGAACAGGCTCCCCACCGATCCCATCGGTGTCATCCCTGTTGATTCGATCTTCTCACCGGTCAGCCGGGTCAACTTCGCGGTTGAGGATGCAAGGGTTGGGCACCGGACCGATTATGATCGGCTCATGCTCGAGATCTGGACAGATGGTTCTCTCACACCAGGTGATGCACTGGTTGAGGCCGCTACGATTCTCATCGAGCACTTCCAGCTTGCTACTTCTGTGGGCCGCCACAAGGACGGCGAAGGAGAGCATGATGATATCCAGCGCCGAAGGATGCGTGACCTGCTCAATCGACCTGTTTCAGAGCTCGAACTGAGCGTTCGGAGCTCCAACTGCCTCAAACAGGCGGGGATACGGACCCTGGCTGATCTCGTACAAAAGACCGAGCAGGAGATGCTCAAATATCAGAACTTTGGCCGCAAGTCGCTTGGCGAGATAGCCGAGATGCTGGAAGAAATCGGTCTCTGCTTTGGTATGGATATTTCCACCTACACCGATGGAGAGGGAGAAGAGGCGGGGAACGAGTGAGTGTGGTGAGAGGAGAAAGGAAACGATAGCCATGAGGCACCGAAAGACCGGCAGAAAATTGGGGCGCACTGCGGCCCACCGGCGAGCGCTGAAGAGAAACCTTGCTGAAGCAATTTTTCGCCACGAGCGTGTGAAGACCACATTGGCAAAGGCAAAGGAGATCAGGCCTTATGTTGAGAAGCTGATCACGCTCTCGAGACGCGACACAGTACATGCGCGAAGGATGTTTGCCAGGGATATTCAAGACAGGAAGCTGATCCAGCGGGTGTTTTCCGAGATTGGACCCCGTTACCAGAACAGACCAGGCGGCTACACGAGGGTGCTCAAGCTTGGAACCCGACACGGTGACGGCGCTGAAATGGCCATCATCGAACTGGTAGAGAGAAGCCCGGTGATAGAGGCAGAGAGAAGCACATAGCCCAAAGCGGGTCGCGTTCTCGTGAAGTGTTCGTTTGCCGCGGCAATCCATTCTCGGACTGCCGCGTTTTCTTTTGGTCTCGGTCTTCGACCCCTCGATTGGGATCGAGCTCATGACAGAGATCAGGGGGGCACAATGAGACAGACGATTAGAGTACTCAGACTTGATCACTGGCATAAGAACCTTTTTGTGCTCCTTGGCGCCGTAGCTGCGGTGGAGCTCTGCCATCAGCACTACACTGCCCGGCAGTTCTGGTTCATCCTTCTAGGTTTCTTCCTTTCATGTCTCGTTTCCAGCGTGAATTACGTCATGAACGAATTCCTCGATGCATCGGGAGATGCGAAGCATCCCCGCAAGAAGCATCGACCGATTCCCAGCGGGGCCGTCAATCCTCAGCATCTGCTTTTTGCGGCTTCATGGTTTCTTGTGGTCGCAGTGGGAACCGCCGCATGGCTTCATAATTGGGCCGTCGCGTTGGGACTGATGGTTTTTTTCGGATCCGGCATCCTCTACAATGTGAAGCCTGCTCGGTTCAAGGAAGTCCCTATCCTCGATGTGCTGGTTGAATCCCTCAATAATCCTATCCGGTTTGTGATCGGCTGGTTCGCAACCGTCGCACCACTGGGATTCCCACCCCTCATTCTGTTGTTTCTTGTCTGGATGTACGGGGCATTCCTCATGTCGGCGAAGCGTTTGGCAGAGAGGCGATTTCTGGGACACGAGGCCGAGGGCTACCGTGTGACCTACAGGTTCTATACCGAGCGATCTCTTCTTTTTTTCACCTCGATCTACGCGCTGCTGTCCCTGGGACTGTTCGTGGTCGTCGCGCTTGTGAAATCACCAAATCTTCTTTTTGCAGCTCCTCTCGTGATACTTCATCTCGCATGGGTGCTGAAGCTGACCCTGGACAAAGGCAGCATCATGATGGATCCTGAGCACGCGTATAAGAAGCCTCTATTCCTCATTTTTTCGTTTGCGACGCTCGCCTTGATGGTTTATCTGGCAGAGAGCACCATGAGGTGAAAGGGTTCCTTCGGGGTATCGCCCTCGTTCTGGGCGCTCTCTTTTTGGCTCCCTTTTGGCTGATCGATGTGCGCTGGGGTCGCGCGACCATAGACCTCATTGTGCTTCCCTGCTCGTCCGATATTTCCCTTTCGTTGCCGCTTGCTGTGGCCAAGGTTTTCCTCGCGGGACTAGGGCTTCTGTTGGGATGTATCGCTCTTGCCCTCTGGAGGAATTTTCCCGCCATACGATCGGTGGGATTCGGGCAGTCGGCCTGGGCTGCAGTTGCAGCACTTTTGGTGGCCGCCGTGGGCATCATCTGCCTTGAGCCTTTCCCCCTCTTCTCCGCAGATGGCTCTGTGGCAATCGACCTTGGGAGGAACCTCTACGCAACTGCGGGTATGCTGATCCGGACCATAGGATTCGTTCTGCTTGTATGGGGGCTTGGCCCCGGTGTACGCAGCACCGTGGGTGCCGCGTGGGATCGCGTTTCTTCGCGACTCATTCATTTGGGCATGCTTCGTGGTGCGTTGGTTTCGGGGATTGTGGTGTGTATTCTTGGAGCCATCTACGCCGTTGTTGGTTTCAAGATGTTCCCCAGCATACGTGATGAGGTAGCTGCCCTGTTCCAGGCAGGCATTTTCGCCCAAGGGAAGCTGGTCCTCTCCGCGCCGTCTTGGTCCGAGTTCATGGACTTCAGCCCGGTAATCACGCAGCCTTCGTGGAGCTCCATGTACACTCCTGGCTGGGCGGCTCTCCTTGTGCCGGGTTTGATATCGGGAGTGCCTTGGCTTGTCAATCCGATCTTCTCAGGGCTTCTGATGGCCCTGCTATTTAGGCTCGTGTTCCGCGAAGTAGGAGCACAGGAGGCATGGCTTTCCACCCTGTTGCTGGTCACATCGCCCTTTTTCCTTCGACTGTCCGGGTCTTTCATGTCTCATACCGCCGCGTTGTTGTTGCTGTTGGTGAGCTTCAGCCTCGTGCTTGACTGGCCAGCTCGTTCCAACCCCTTCGCTGGTATGTTCGCAGGCGTGGCCCTTGGTGGGGCCATGGCTACCAGGCCATGGGCAGCTTTCACTGTTGCGCTTCCTATGGGATGGTGGTGTCTGCGCGGGATTCGATTGTATCACAAGGCGTGGATATGTTTCTGGATACCTATGATTGCGGGGGTGGCTCTCATCGGCGGCCTGGTTTCTGTCTTCAACCATGCCAGCACTGGGTGCTGGTGGCTCCCCGGCTATGTTTCACGTTTGGGTGCTCTGGGAAGCGTGGGTTTTGGGGAGAGAGGTATGGGTGCACATACCCCGCTCCTCGCGTTTTTCCATGACTTGGGTCGTTTTTTCTGGCTGAGCAGGGGAGCATTTGGCATACCCCTGCCCGGCGCCCTCATCATGGCGCTGGGTATCTCGGTAGGCATTCGGAAGCCCTCGCATGCATTCTTGTATGCCGGTTTCTTCTTGTTGTGGGTCGGTTCAGGCTTCTACTGGTGGTATGAGCACTGGTTCGGGCCGCGTTACCTTTTCGAGGGGTTGCCTGCGGTCATATTGGCTTCGGTGATTGGCCTGGGCGGCCTGATCAGGCGGCCACGTTTCGCGTCTTGGGCCAAGACGGGCCTCTTGATTAGCTTCTTCTGGGGCGCCACTGTAGTGATTCCAGGGGATCTGGTGTCGATTTCGCGTGGGTATGGAGAAGTTGATCGAGCGACTGTCCAGATGCTTAGGGACCCCTCTCTCCAGGGCTCCGCCGTACTGATCCAGGATTTTGATGAAACAGCGTGGCCCCATGACACTTATACCAATGGATTCTTGGCTATGGTTTTGGATGACTTCGCGGGTGCTCTCATATTGCGGGACTTGGGTGTTGCAAACAGACGATTGGTGCATCCTTTTCCGCCGGGAAGATGGTTCTATTATGCCCATGGAGATGCGCGGGGAGAAGGGAGCCTCACGGCAATTGATGGACCAGGCGACGTGCCATCATCAACGACCCATGAGTGAGAGAACTATCCGCTTCCGGCATGGCTGCAGTATATTAGGGCCGCGGGTACTACACAGGAGCCATTCGGTTTTGCTGGCCCCGCTCTGTGTTTCTCCGGCCACCGAGGTCTGATATGAGAACGTGGTGTGTTCTTCTTGCGCTCATACTCTGTTTCTGCTCATCGCTCGCCTCCGATAAGGTGCAACTGACCTACATGTTTTGGGGAGGCGAAGATGAACGCGAGATCCGAATGTCTTTTGCAGAGGGGTTCAACCAGTCTCAAGACAGCATCGAGATTCGGCCGATTCATGCACCGGATGACTATGACAGGAAACTGAAGACCATGATGGGCGCCGGCATGGCGCCGGACATATTCCACTTGTCCGACTCTGAAGTGGCCAAATGGGCCGCCAAGGGGGTGCTGCTCGACTTGCTCCCTTATTATGAGAGAGACCCGGAGGCATCCTTGGACGAATTCGTCCCCCAGGAAGTGGAGAAGAGGATGTTCGGTGGCCGGTTCTACGGTATCTCCGACGCCACTGAGACTATGGTCGTGTTCTACGGCACTGAGCTGTTCAATAGATGGAATGTCCCTCAGCCCCCCACTGATCGGGTTTGGACGTGGGATGAGTTCGTGGAGACGGCGAAGGCACTGACCAAAGATACCGATGGCGACGGGCGCACAGATCAATATGGGTGCTACGTGCCGCTCTGGGACGGCACCGTGGATCCCATGATCTGGTCGTTGGGTGGAGAGCATTATACGCACGATTTCTTGCACCTCTACACCGATCGGGAGGCCGCAGTAGGGGCATTCCAGCTCGTCAATGATCTGATTCGTGTGCACAGGGTCATGCCGCCGCGATCGGAGATGATGGCTCAGGGGCAGACTGTGTCACAACTCCTTGAGACCGGAAGGCTGGGCATGCTGCTGACTGGGCAGTGGTATCTCGCCACGTTGGCAGGGGCGAATTTCCCTTTCGATGTTGCCCCATTCCCTACCATCGACGAGCCATCGAACATCTTGATCTCCTCCAACTTCTCGATCTATGCGCACACCAAGCACCCGGATGAAGCGTGGGAGGCGTACAAGTTCCTGAGCGGGGAGAAGGGACAGATTCTTCTCTCGAGCAGCGGATTGGTGATGCCGACCTACGAGTGGCTTCTTTTCACCCCTGAAGGTCGGAGGCTTTGGCAGAAACCAAATGTGCATCCCCCCAACCATACATTCGCATGCGTCGAGCCGATTCTGTACGCGCGGTATACCCGGCCATTCTCCGGGGGAGATCAACTCTACTTCGAGGTCCAAAGGAGGCATTACGAGGATCTCGTGTACGCAGAGAGTGGGGATGAAGTCCGACAGATCGTATTAAACATGTGTGATGACGCTGATGGCTTCCTCCAGGAATTCGATAGCCGTGCTCGTGAGGAAAAGCGGCAGGGATCAAAGAATCTCTTCATCACCCGGGTGGGTGGCGTCTTTGCGCATAGGAAGGCAGTTATCACCGCGGTGGCTCTCCCGTTCGTTTTGTTCATTGGGTGGGCGATGCTCAGGCTCAAGCGGCCGCGGGCGACCCTCCGTGAGCGACAAGCCATGGCGGGATATCTTTTTGTGCTTCCGGCTATTGCCGGGCTGCTGGTATTCAGTCTCGGGCCGATTCTTTTCAGTCTATTCATCAGTCTTACGCAATGGGACATCGTAACGCCGCCGCGCTTCGTCGGCTTCGAGCAGTACAGTCAAATTGCTCAGGATCGCACGGTATTGAAGGCCCTCTGGGTCACGTTCTATTACACGGTGATCAATGTTCCTCTCGGAACGCTGGCCGGTCTTCTTGTGGCTATTCTTCTCAATACGAAAGTCAGGGGAATGAGGATTTTTCGGACGATCTATTACCTGCCATCCATTGTTCCCGCCGTGGCCACGGCAGTGCTCTGGGTATGGGTATTCAATCCGGAGTATGGGCTTCTGAATTCCATAATGAAAGGCATCAATACGTTGCTGGATCTTTGTTTCGTGGTCTTCGGCGGCTCGCCATTGCACCTGAACGATCATCTTGAATGGCTGCAGGATCCAACCCTGGTGATGCCGGCCCTCTGGATCATGGGGCTTTGGGGCGCGGGGGGCGCGATGATCATCTATCTTGCGGGACTGCAAGGGATTCCCCAACATCTCTATGAATGCGCCGACCTGGATGGCGCCGGTTGGCTGGGAAAGTTCCGGCACATAACCATTCCCATGATATCTCCCGTCATTTTTTTCAATCTCATTATGGGGACAATAGGTTCTTTCCAAGTGTTCATTGCAGGGTACCTCATGACTGGAGGAGGACCGCGCGATGCGACGCTTTTCTATGTCCTTTATCTGTACAGGAACGCGTTCCACTATCTCAAGATGGGTTACGCGTCGGCGCTGGCATGGATTCTATTCGTCATCATTCTTATCATGACCCTGATCCTGTTCAAGACGGCAGGCAAACGTGTGTATTATGAAACGGGATAATTATCGACTATGATTCATCGGCATCGGCTTCGTTCAGTATTTGTCTGGGTCTTGCTCATCACTGGATCCATTCTGATGATTCTGCCCTTCGGATGGCTGGTGAACACGTCGTTCAAGAAGCCCGATGAGCTTTTTCGAAGCTTTCCGAGAAGGCCCACTCCGGCGAGCATGGTGGATTATGTGATGCCAAAGCGCCAGTATGCGTTGGTGGATGGGCGATGGGTTGAGGGGGAAGTGCAGAAGGTGATCCCGGGGATTGTTTCGGTGGAGATCCTCGAAGGGGCACAGAAGGGGACGATCCACTCCGTGAGCACCGAGAAACTGGATGGGGATCTCGTGGTGGTGCCCGAAGCCGGCATCGAGACATTTGTGCGGTGTCATGTCGTCGCGACCATCGAGCCGGTGCAGCATGTGCTCGAATTATATACCAGTGGTCTCGTCGAGAACGACAGAATGATCGTCAAGGGAGGGGACTACCGCGAGCGATACGGGTTCTCTCTGAGGAACTTCCAAGAGGTCTTTACTGCTTTCGATTTCTTTCGATACTTTCTCAATACCACACTTGTGGTTGTACTGAGCATTGTCGGTGTCATCCTGTCATCAACCCTTTGCGCCTATGCATTCGCACGCCTTCAGTTCCCCGGACGGGATACGCTTTTCATGATACTCCTCTCAAGCATGATGCTTCCAGGCATTGTGCTCATGATCCCCAACTTCCATATCTGGAAGTATCTTGGCGCGTTGGATACGTACTGGCCGTTGGTTTTTCCCTACTACCTTGGGTCCGCCGCAACCGCATTCTACATCTTCATGCTCCGCCAGTTCTTCAGGGGCATTCCTATTGAGCTTTCGGATGCAGCCCGTATAGATGGCTGTTCCGAATTCGGCATCTACTGGAGAATCATTCTGCCGCTTTCCAAACCCGCTTTGGCAGCAGTGGCGATTTTCGTGTTCATGGGCGTGTGGAACGATTTCATGAGACCCTTGATCTACTTGTTCTCACCTGAGAAATCCACTCTTGCCCTCGGTCTTGCCACATTCAAGAGTACGTATGCGGGGGGCGGGAGCTATTCAGCGACTGCTACGGGCAAGTGGAATCTGCTGATGGCTGCAAGCACTATCATGGTGGTGCCCGTGGTGGCCATCTTCTTTTTTGCGCAGCGGTACTTTGTCAAAGGCGTGACCCTGACCGGCCTGAAAGGCTAAGGGTTCGCACAGGAATAGGTTCGCAGTTTTGGCGCACAGATTTGCCACAGAATTGGTTTTCCCCATGTAGGGGCATGGCATGCCGTGCCCACCGGCTTGTCACGGCGGCTTGTCACGTCGTTGTCATACATAGACGGAAGCCTTGGCGTAGCCGGGAGGTGTAGCCCAAGCCACATCGAGGATTTCGCGATCGAGGCGAAGCCAGCGCGGTTTTCTTGCCGACCTTCGTAACGAGATGACCGATATGGCTCTGTCTGCAAGGCTTGCGACAGTGGACCGCGCAGGCGTATCCGCTGCGATACGGCGAGGACGACCGCAGGCACGCAGCGTTTTCTGTTACTGGGCTATTCGGGAGCTCGGCTTTCAGCTTGAACATCGAAAGGGTAGCCGTTCACCGTTCAGGGTTTCCCGCTGGAAGCGGGATTCAAGGTTACCCATCAGATCCCACGAATCAGAGGTTCAGATTTCTGAAGAACCCTGAACCCCTGAACCTTTCAACCCATGAACGGCTACTAGACAAGCAGTGACGCGAAGCCGGCTTCTTTGAAATGGTGATCTTTGGTCAGCGCTTCCGTGAGATTCAATTCCTTCATCACAACGAAACTGAAACAGTCGGTGAAAGACCATGATTGATCGGCATGTTTTGCAAAAAAGGATACTGTCTCGAGAAAGCGATCTTGATCCATCCATTCAACGCGGCATGCTCGCGATTCGAAGATAGTATTGAACAAAGCTTGTACGATGTGGTTCAGCCCTCTCGCGCGGAGCAATGTGGCAGTCTCGTCCAACACATAATCCGTCGTCACAAAGCAAGTTCTGCGCCGCGATGCCTGATTCAGAATCTCTTTTGCTTTCAGATGCCTGTCATCTCGCTTGACAAGCAGAGCATAAAACCCACTCGTGTCCACAAACTTGTCAGGTTTCATACAGAATCCTATCGATCTCTTGGTTGTTCAGACCTCGACCTGCAGTCTGAGCGATTTGATCCAATCTGTAGAATGGATCATTCTCACTCGGTGTCTCATCATCAATGGGTTCGATACGACACACCGGTTTGCCGCGATATGTCATGATCATCCTCTGACCTTGACTGGCCCAGCGCAAGATCTTCTTTGCATCTTTTCGAAACTCCAGAACCGATACTTTTCTCATAAATCACCTCCCAGGACAGCATGCCTGACAACTTCAAGTTCACCTTCACCTTGCACTATACCATCTACTACGGTCAATTTCAAGTCTCAAGATTCGTGCAAGTGTATGGTGGGTGGCGTCACACATTAGATAAATAGATCTGAATCCCGTACGAGCAGGATTGGCAGCGAATCCAGGCCAGCGCTATTGGAGCAGCTACGGAGCGTACGTGGGAGATTGGGAGATTCCGTGGCTCACTACGGAGTGGGTGTTGTCACAGTTTGGAGATGACGTCAAGACTTCGCGGCGTTCGTATCGGCGGTTCATCTTTGATGGAATAGGAGAAGAAGATGCCGAAGACCTGACAGGAGTACGTGGTGGTAGGATTCTGGGTGATGATGTATTCATAGAAGAAGTACTCAAAAGAACGGAAGAGAAAGATAGATCCTTGGTGAGCGTGGATGCCGTACTGGGAGCGGTATGTGAGGTGTATAATGTCCGAGAGGAGGCGTTGGCGACTGGAGGGAATGAGCGGAGGATGTCAGAGGCGCGGAGTTTGGCAGCATGGGCCGTGAGAGAACAGAGCGATGCGACATTGAGTGTGGCCGCGACGCGAGTCGCAAGGCGACTGACGACCGATTCCGGCCTTCAGCGACGTGATCAGCGACGGGTGGGTACAACGCTTCATGGAAGTATCGAACAGATGACCAAATATCTAGGCCTGACCCCATTCGACATTCACATTCGACATTCATTTCATGCGGTTTGGAACCGCATGTTTGAGAGCTCCTCCTGGGTGGCTCGTCTCGAGATTTCGAGGAACTCAACACCCACAACCCGATCATTCTCATCGAAGTCGAGAATGACACCAGGGCGGACTTCCTCGGACTCGACGATCCTGCTCTCATCGAGTCGGAAGTAGAGCGCATCGCTCTCTCTGTCCACTTTGATTCTCATTTCGCTCTCCTCAATCTCCGGTCATCCATCATTCTACGCCTAAATGGCATTTCGTCTCAGCCACTCCGAGTATACACGGTTTTTCCAATGGAGCAAGGATCATCAAGAGGCATTTGGGATAGAATGTGTTGGTCGGAGCCCTCTTCGCGCCACGCCGAGGGCCTCGGTAGGCAATGTGGGGTGCCATGGGGCTTCTATAGGACGTTTTCTGGTCTGAGACGGGATGACACCATGGTGGTGGTGGGAGATGTATGGAGCTGATCCGGACATGCCCTGGACGTGTTGGGCGGAGTGAGTGAGACGGCTCCAAGGTGCCTTGATCCTGGGATGAACCAAGAGATCTCGTCAAACCAGATTGCCAAAGTCGGGCGACAAGGGCAGTGTTCGTCCCGCCTTCCAGCTGGACTACGTCGGTCCTCGAGCACTTGGTGTCGTGACGCTCTGGTCCTGAACAACTCGTTTCTCAAAAACCGACACCGATCGGCAACGGAGGAATATTGTCGAAATCGGAGCTCATAGCTTTTCCCTCGACTTCTTCCTGGTACCCCGACCCCAGCCCCCATGATTGGGTTTCCAGATTGGCGATGTATGGACATGAGCCGGTGGATGCGGTTCGGTTGCGTCAAAGCCAGTTGCGTGTTATAATTTTGGGTACTTAGTACCCAAAAAGGGAGCTCCGGTTTGGGAAGAATTCGCATGTCGTACGTGGTGGCTGTTCCATTCCCGTCGCTGACGCGCACGAACAAAGCGGTGTCCAAGAGGAAGCTTGAGAGGGCGACCGAACTTCTATTGAAGGCCTTCGGCGAGATGTTCGGGGGGGCGACTGCGATGCCGTGCCTAGGTACTTGGGAGATGCTCGATGGGTCGGGGCTGGCCGTAGACAGAGGTCAAACGGTCGTCGTTTCGATGACAACGAGAGAGGCTTTTCTCAAGCATCGGGAGCGAGTCGCTGGAATCGTCTCGGAGGTCGGCGATCTGCTGGACCAGGAAGGGATGGCTGTGATCGCGTACTCGTCGGCTGATGGGTTCCTCCTTCTTCCGGACGGCTCATAGGGAAAAGGGGCGGAGAAATGGCGAAAGTGAAATTCTACGAACTCTCCTCCTCGAAGGAGTTGCAGCGCTTTCAAAGCATGGTGAACAGAGAGTTGAAATCGAAGGGAATCGATGCTTCGGTAAGGCTCTTTGCTGACCAAGCTGGGAAGATCGGGTACTCCGTCTCAAGAGTTCCGGTTGATGGCGGAAAGAAACATCTGGACGCGGTTCATCGAATTGTGCGCCAGATTCTTGGGCTCAAGAGGGGACGCCCCGCGAAGGAACCAACACGCCAGGTGAAATGCCGAATTCCTGAGTCTGTTTATGAGCGGCTTGAGGCCGAGGCGAAGCAACGACACATCAGAACATCGAAGTTGATTGGCGAGCTTGCCTCAAAGCATGTTGCCTGAGTGTCGCGTTCCACGGTCAATAGGATTGGGTGCAACTCCTTTCGAACGACGACGTTCATCAAGCGTGTTCTGGGGGACTTGGGGACGTTGCTGAGATTATTCCTTTCATTCTGAGTTTGAGGGTCATAGGTTGGTTTCATGTCACGAATGGACGGATAGATGCGCCCGTCTTCGTCGCTTGACGCCTGACTACGCGGAGGCAAGCCTGGTGCATTGCACCTTATCATGTTTCGAGCGATTGCCCGCGGAGAGCAGTTGGTCAAGGAGCGCGATCTTGAGTGTTTTGGGGGACGTTGGTGCAGAAAGCGCTTTACCGAGGGAAGACACGCCCCTACTCCCCCTCTGATCAAAGATCCGATCGCTACCAGCGGGATACAGTGCACCAACGGGCTGTATTCCGTCTCAATACCACCGGCATTTTGGCATTCAGATAATACTCTAGTAAATCCATGGATTTACTAGAGTATTATCTGATGACGATTCTGGT
>JAUXFG010000082.1 GCA_030620115.1 Candidatus Fermentibacterota bacterium | reverse complement strand
CGGTTCGGTTGAAGAGGGGATTGCAATGTTCTGACCAGTTCTGGCTCCTTATCTGTCTATTTCGCAACTTCGACTCCTTCGTGGCCACGCTCCGCAGAGCAGCGGCTTGTCGGGCAGTCTCAATCGATGTGGCTGATGCACTATCGTATACACTAGAACTTCATTTCACTTGTTTTCTCATCGGTCGGTGGTGAGCCGTTGCGACTCGCCGCCGCAGTGCGCATTGCCTTAGCCCGAGCTTCTCACCAACTCTCGGCTGCAACCATCGAGATGGTTCTGAATGTCCCGCACCCAAAGCTTTGGGTGCGGGACGACTGAGGACCTCGGCTCTGCCAGGTCGCAGCCTGGCAGAGCCCTGACTAAGCCCGAAGGCGTATCCTCTGTCCCGCATCCGCCGCGAGACTAGTGAGAAGTCCGGGCTAAGGAGGATGATACCTATGAAACCGCGACCCGTCTTTATCGGCGACCTGATGGTCCAAAGCGGAGTGAAGTTTGGTACCAGTGGCGCTCGTGGACTCGTGAAGCATATGACGGACGAGATCTGCTATGCCTATACGGTAGCGTTCATACAGTATCTCGAAGAAATCGGCGAACTGAGCGCTCCGAGCCACATCGCATTGGGAGGAGATCTCCGCGCCAGCACTGACCGTATCATGAAGTCCGTTGCGAGAGCAATTCAGGATAGGGGTTATCACCCTGTGAATTGCGGGAGACTCCCGTCACCCGCGTTGGCCTACTACGGGCTGATCAAAGGGATCCCTTCTGTGATGGTTACCGGCAGTCACATCCCTGAAGATAGGAATGGCATCAAATACACGACAAAACATGGTGAAATCCTCAAGCATGACGAGACGGGCATTAAGCGACAGCAGGTAGAAATCGATGAAGATCTGTTCTCCCAGAGCGGAAGACTCTTGATGGATCCTGTGTCTCTCCCAGTAATTGAGGAAGCCGTTGAGCTGTACTCAAAGCGTTACATCAACTCCTTCCCTGAAAATTGTCTGCGGGGAAAGAGAATCGGTGTATACCAGCATTCCGCTGTCGGCCGTGACATAATGACTGCGATTCTTCGTGACCTGGGGGCTGAGGTGACCACCCTAGGACGTTCAGACACATTCATCCCCGTGGATACCGAGGCGATTCGCGAGGAAGACATCGAAGTGGCAAGGGAGTGGTCGAACAGTCATAGTCTCGATTCCATTGTTTCTTCGGATGGTGACAGTGATCGTCCTCTGATAAGCGATGAGGCCGGCACATGGCTTCGTGGAGATGTCGCAGGCATCCTTTGTGCCTCATATTTTAAGGCGGATGCCATAGCCACTCCGGTATCCTGTAATACGGCGGTGGAGAAGTGCGGGCTATTCCACAGAGTCTATCGTACAAGGATCGGCTCACCGTTCGTGATAGAAGCGATGCAGCGTGCCGGCAAAGAAGGTTCGGAGAGGGTGGTGGGATATGAAGCAAACGGTGGATTCCTTCTGGGCAGCGACATTCAGATTGGGGAGAGGACCCTTCGGGCTTTGCCTACGCGTGATGCCGTGATCGTTCATCTCGCGGTGCTCCTGCTTTCCGTTGAGAGAAACAAAAGCATCAGTGAACTAGTGGCGAAGCTGCCCAAACGGTTCACATACAGCAACCGTCTAAAGCAATTCCCCACAGAGAAGAGCAAGGACAAGCTCCTGGAGCTGTGGCCTGGAGACTCCATGCAAGACATGCGGGCAATCGAGGCGATCTTCAGGCAACATTTCGGTCCCGCTCTGTCCGTGGACATCACTGACGGCTTAAGAATCACCTTCGAAAACGACGAAGTTGTTCATCTCCGTCCATCAGGCAATGCCCCTGAGTTCCGGTGCTACAACGAGGCAGACACCGAGTCACGCGCGAAGGAAATGAGCGATATCTGTATGAGCATAATGGAACGCTGGAAGAGTGATTGAAGAGATGATGTAGCTTCTCAATAGGTCCGTGCATCCGACCTCCTCCCCCTTTGGCAAAGGAGATTGAGAGGGATTTTTCCCATGCTGCACCGACTTATTGAGAGATTACCGCACAGGCAGGCAACGTACGGGCAAATAGATGCGGCAAAGATGGGATATAAGAATGCGAATCCCGCGCAGTACGCGGGACTCTCGATGTAGCCTATTCCTGCGCGAACCCTAAATCAGGACATCAGGATATGATCGTTCCTTTGAAATTCTCTCCTTTGAGCAGTTTTTCCAGATTATCGATATCATTCCCGATAATGACTACCTCCATTCCTGATTGCTCTGCTTCTTTGGATGCTATCGGATCAAACGGCATATTCAGCCCGGGATCCCATTCAGATCCAACCAGTTGTCTAAATTCCCCCCACGATATCTCCGTCAATCTTCTTGCGTTGAGGTCCTTTTTCGGATCAGCGCTGTAGACATAGTCTATGTTCGACATGTTGATAATGCGGTGAGAACCAAACCGTTGGGCCAGCTGGACTGCTCGAAGATCGGTTGAGCTTCCCGGCTCGAATCCAGCACCAATCACAATCCTCTTGCCCATATCGATCTCTTCACTGGGATCATTGATGACTTTGCCGTGCGTCTCCTCACCGAGTATCGATCTCACTACCTCGGCGTTGAGTCGAGTCGCCATGATTCCGATCCAGTCAAGATCGTTTCTCGATACCTCCGTGATTTCTTTCGCGGCCACCTGATACTTCCTGCAAATTCTGCCACCCCCGCAGATTATGATGAATCTCCTGTCTCGTATGCTTAGGATGAGCTCTTCGAAGCGCGACAAGAAAACCGTATCGAGTTCATCGGGAACGATTATCGATCCCCCGAGAGATAGGACAACTGTTTCCCATTCCATAGCAGACCTCCTGGATAGCTCGATTCTCAACTACCGAGACACCGCCTCCTGCTTCGCTTCGGGCCGGACGAGCAACTATCATCGAATGCCAACATTTCAGACCGAGCAGCATCACGGCTTCCTCTGGTTGTCAAAAAAGATGAGCGAGAATAACGATGGCCCCCACAATCCAGCAGTAGGGAGTGAAATAGTGAAGCCTTCCCTTCTTCACCATACCCATGAGTAGTTTCAGGGAAAAGAATCCAACTAAGTCTGCCGATCCGAACCCGACCAAGAGAGGGATGGGCCCGATCCTTGCGATTTCCTCGATGTTGAACTGGAGCATTACGGCCCCAACGATTGCGGGAATGGACAGAAGAAAGGAGAATCGCCCTGCGAGCTCCCTGTCCAGTCCACAAAGCAGCCCACATGCAATTGTGATCCCGGATCGTGAGATGCCCGGCATTATGGCCAGCCCTTGTGCCGCACCAATGACAAGCGCCACCCGAAACCCCACCTGCATTCGCGATCCGTACCCTCTTGGCAGCAGCTTGGTCGCCCCAAGAACAAGGCCTGTTACGATAAGAATCCCACCTGTGACTACAAGCAGAAGACCAACGCTTGCTATGGACCCATAGAGCCGCTCAAAAAAGGACTTGAATACAAGTCCGATGATCGCCGTCGGGACGCTCCCAACCAGTACCCGGAGAGCAAGAGAAGCAGATGGGCCTCCAAATTCCCGTCGGCGGAATTCATTCGCCATCTTTCTGAGGTCAGAACGAAAATAGATGCACACTGCAAGCAACGTTCCTAGATGCAACGAGCAATCCAGCAGGAGTTCGGGCTCTTTCAGACCAAGCACGTTCTGGAAAATGACAAGATGTCCGGAACTACTGATCGGCAAGAACTCCGTGAGCCCCTGGATTATCCCCAACAGAATCGCCTTGATCATGTCCATATCTTCACCCCAGCACATGACGTTAATCGTTACATCAACAAATTGAAGAATTATCCCCTCAAGATCCACCCGAAATGCGAGCTAAGTATCTTCAATCAGGTTATCAATCTCACTGCTGAGTATGAACCCATCAATCATCTGCAGCGCTTTCGCAAACGATTTGTCACCTGGGATTATTATGTCAGCGTATTTCTTCGTTGGTTCGACGAAGGCCTCATGCATCGGCCTAACAGTGTTCAGATATTGATCAAGCACTGCGTCTACTGTGAGGCCTCTCTTTGCTATGTCACGTTTTATTCTTCTCACTAGACATAGATCAGGCTGGACATCCACGTATATCTTGAGATGCGCCAATTCACGAAGCTTTGTGAAATACAGAGCGAAAATGCCTTCTAGAATAATCACATCCGACGGCGGAATTCTCTTCGAGACCGCTCCGCGTCTGTGCGTCACAAAGTCGTAGACCGGAACATCAATTTCATCATGATCCAGCGCCCTGACCACATCTTCGATGAGGCTCCTGTGATCAATTGAATCGGGATGATCGAAGTTGTGGTTTGCTATCTCATCGGCAGACAGGTGGCTGAGATCCTTGTAGTAGCTGTCGTGACTGATCGACGACACAGTGAAACCAGCCAGCTTAGCCACAATTTCCTTGGCAATGGTAGACTTGCCGGAAGAAGATCCCCCCCCCACCAGGATCAGACTAGGCATGTGAATCGCCAATCCTCAGTTGCGCAAAACCATGAGATGAACCCCCGATCCTGCCGAAACCTGTCGAACTCATCCCATTGATTCGATATGAAGTCAGCCGCATGACCAATACCCCGGCTTTGCCGGTACGTTCGGCCCGGGATGTGACATCACGAAAAGCCGTTGCCCCGACATCTCCAGCATTCTCTCCAATGCAGCGATACAGCCCGGCACGTCCTCCAAGAACACTCCGATGGTTTGCAGTAACTTCTCAATAAGTCCGTGCATCCGGCCTCCTCCCCCTTTGTCAAGGGGGAATTGAGGCCTCCGGCTCGTAGAGCCTACGGCTCGGTAAGGGGATTTCTCCCAGGCTGCACTGATTTATAGAGAACTTACGGATTGCACGCATAAGATAGCATCCCTGTCTGAGTTCCGCATCTTTTCCGTATCCTCCATCTCGATCCATTTGTCAGGGATCTCTGCCAGCCCATGCAGATGACCGGCTTGGCCATGAACTATCCATGCCTGCATCTTCCCCTTTTCTAATCTGGCAAATCAATGGACGGGCTTGATTTCCGATGCTCAATGCCATATCGTGGGCATGACTGCTCATCATGCTGATATTCGTGGATTCATGTTTCACTGCATAGGAAATCCGAGAACCTCGGGATTTCAATGGAGAAAAACGATAATGGATAAAGCGCTTGTTGTCGATGATAACGCTATCAATAGAAGGATCTTGGCGAGTATTCTGCAAAAAGAGGGCTTTGAATTGCTGGAGGCTATCGACGGTGAAGAGGCTGTTGAGACATCACTAAGGGAGAAACCAGACATTGTCCTCTTGGATATCATGATGCCCAAGATGGATGGGTACGCCGTCTGTGAAACACTTAAGGCGCATGATGAAACCAGAGACATTCCAATAATCTTTCTGTCTGCTCTGTCGGAAGTATCAGATAAGATCAAGGGTTTGGAGCTTGGTGCAGTTGACTATATCACAAAACCGTTCGATCGCGGCGAAGTGCTTGCACGTGTGAGAAGTCAACTGGAAATACGGCATCTGACGAAGTCATTGATCGAAGCGAACCGTGAGCTCCTTGCAAGGCAAAGGCGTTTGGACGAGGATCTTGTTGCTGCGGCTCAGATTCAGAAGAGCCTGATTCCGGCTGCTCCTCCGGAAATCGACAATTTCGTGTTTGCGTGGGAGTTCATCCCATGTGAACGAATTGGGGGCGATATACTGAATATCCATCGCTTGGACGAATCACATCTCGCCATCTATGTGTTGGACGTAAGCGGGCACGGCGTGCCTTCGGCCATGGTCACTGTGTCGGTTTCTCAGAGCCTTTCGCCCCGGACAGGTTCCATTCTGAAAAAGAACATCAATCCACCTCCGTTCTACAGGATTGTTCCACCGGCGGATGTGCTTGCTTATTTGGACAAGGAGTACCCAATTGAACGATTCAACAAGTATTTCACGATTGCCTACCTCATTTTGAACACCAAGACCGGACGGATTCTCTACAGCACTGCTGCCCACCCAATGCCGATACTTGTCAGAAGACGAGGCGAGATTGAGTTTCTTGACAAAGGTGGAACCATGATCGGCACGGGATGGCCCATCCCATTCGAGGAGGGAGAGGTGACACTTGAAGAAGGTGATAGGCTTTTTGTCTACACCGATGGCATTGTTGAATATGCCAATGCAGCTGGAGAGCAATATGGCGAGGATACATTTCGCGAAGGACTTCGGAAGCCAGTAGACGAGCCAATTGATATCACCTGCGCGCGTGTGATTGAGTCTCTGAATGACCCACGGAGGTGGTGTCAAACCGCAAGACGATATTACCCTACTTGGCATTGAACACAAAGTGGATATTTGATTAAGTATCTGCGCAGATACTTAATCAAATCGGTCTAATCCGTATTCCTCACTGGGTCTGGTCGCCCATTCTGAGCCAGCCGAAGGACGAAAGGGCGGGAATGGCTTTTGCTCTATTGGGCCGTGTTTGCTCCCAAGTTGCGCCTCCTGCAGAATCACTCCGAGGCGTAGCTCTGCAAGAGGCGCAACATACTAGTGATAAAACTGTCTCTCCCTGCGAATGATACGAGCTACCTGCGCCCTTCCCTGGGCCGCTGATGCGAGAGCCTTCTCTCGTGCAATAGGCGTCGAAGTTTGTCCTGCTGATCCGGGCTCAGGATCTTTCTCATTGCCAATCGTTTCTCCAGATGAATTCTCTCCAGCGCCGCCCGCGTGGTGCATACCCGCTCGAAGGCCTGCAAGGCCTGGCTCTCATTGGGGATCGTCTCCGCCATGGCCTTGTCGAGATCCAGTTCCGCCCGGGCCAGATCTGCCCGCTTTTCGATCTCCTGAAGTCGGCTCTCATAGTGGAGCTCTTCGATCTCCTCCATCTGCCCCTCATTGAGGCCAAGTTCATCCTGCAAGTTGCGGAAGAGCTCCGGCCCTCTTGGCGGCCCCGCATATGCCGGCAAGACAATCAGCATACAAGAAAGCAATCCCAGCGCGTAAATGATGTGGCGATTCATTATTATCCTCCTTTGCACAGGCACCAACCGCCGCTCTATTCCGGGCCACGTGTTGGCCCTCTCTACTTCTATTGGACGCTCGGCAACCCATAAGGTTTAGTCTCAATGCCCTCCTCACACTTCTCTCATCCGACATTCGACGTTGAATGTTCGATGTTGGACGTTCGATCTTTCTCGGGAAAGCTGTCAGCCCCTCTCCCCCCACCCAGATTCTTCGGTCGCTGTATTCCCTCAGAATGACACGCATTCACACACCCACCTATGCACCACCCCTGTCATTCTGAGCGACTCAAAGGAGCAAAGAATCTCTCCCACATCCTCTCTCCGTCACCTGAACCCTGAACCCTGAACCCTGAACCCCCTCCTCTTCCCATTCCCTCAATTGCGCGAATGGCGCAAGAAACGTAATCTCTTAGCCATTTCATGCCATTTCGGATTCACTCGCCACGTCCAACAAGAGGAACGTGAAATGTCCTTTTTCGCCAAATCATGGGGAGTTCACCCAGACCCCGCGAAGGACCCGACCGCCGGCCTTGCTGCTCGGCGAGCACCGGTCCCCAGCGCTTTGGTCATACCGCTCCACCAGCATACGGGTGTGCCCTGCAAACCTCTCGTCAAACCCCGGCAGGAAGTCCTACGAGGCGAGATGATTGGTGATGTGGAAGCCCTCATCACTGCGCCGGTGCACGCAAGCGTGGCTGGGGTCATCAAACGCATTGATGTGAGACCACATCCATCCGGCACATATGGTTCCTCGGTCATTTTGGAACCTGTCTCCGATCCGGATCTTGACCTCGGCGCTCCCAAACGGTCGCTGGATGAGGCGCTCGCTCTTCCACCCGAGGAGATCTGCAAGGAAGTCAGGGCTGCAGGCATTGTGGGAATGGGCGGCGCCGGTTTTCCCGCCCACGTGAAGCTTTCGCCGCCGCCAGGCAAACAAGTCGAAATCGCCATCCTCAACGGCGCCGAATGTGAGCCATTCCTCACGGCGGATCACCGAACCATGCTGGAGCGCGCGGCGGACATCATTGATGGCTTCCGGCTGATCATGCGAGCTCTCGGCGCGACCACTGCGTTCATCGGGATCGAGGACAACAAACCGGATGCCATTGAGGTGATGAAGAAGATGGCCAAGGAGAGGGACGCCGGGAATACGATCACCGTTCGGTCGCTGCACACGCGCTATCCACAGGGTGCGGAAAAAACACTCATTCATGCCCTCACGGGCCGCGAGGTTCCTTCGGGAGGGCTGCCCGCGGATGTCGGCGTCCTCGTCTCGAATGTGGGCACTGCCGCAGCCATAAGAGACGCCCTGGTCTTTGGTCAGCCCCTGATCGAGCGGGTAGTCACCGTGTCCGGCGGCGCGGTGACAAAGCCTGCGAATCTCTTGGCGCTTGTGGGCACACCAATCCGCGACTTGTTGGAGGAATGTGGATGGCAGGCAGACCGTACGGCACGAGTGATTCTTGGTGGGCCTATGATGGGTGTCACCACATCCAACATTGACGTGCCCGTGACAAAGACTACCAGCGGCGTGCTGGCACTCACTGCGGACGAAGTAGCAAAACCCACGTCCTATCCGTGTATTCATTGTGAGCGGTGCGCCAGATCATGCCCCATGAATCTACAACCCTCGAAGCTTGCGGCCCTCTGCGAATACGGCCACCCGGAGGAAGCCAAAGACCTAGGGCTTCTCGATTGTTTCGAGTGTGGTTCATGTGCATATGGATGCCCGGCAAGGATTCCCATTGTGCATTGGATCAGAGTGGGGAAGGCAATGCTCCGGCGCGTCCGGGCAGCATAGGAGGAGACATGGCTCAGCACCAAGAAGAACTCAGGTTGGAGCTTGCCTCTTCGCCACATCTGCGAGACAAGGATTCCGTGCCCAAGATCATGTTTGGCGTTGCCCTGGCATTGCTCCCTGCGGCTGCCGCCTCCGTCTATTTCTTCGGACTGCCGGCCCTTATTGCCATACTCGTGTGCATTGCAGCCTCCATGGGCACGGAGTGGGTCTTCTGCAAGGCACGAAAAAAGCCGGTGTCCATCAGCGACGGAAGCGCCCTTGTCACGGGTCTCTTGTTGGCCCTCATTCTTCCCCCGAAACTCTCGATCCAAATCATGGTGGTGGGATCAGTAATCGCCATTGCCGTGGGGAAAATGGTGTATGGGGGATTGGGATCGAACATCTTCAATCCAGCCCTCGCGGGGCGCGCCTTTCTTATGGCCTGTTACCCTGTGGCACTGACCACATGGGTGAAGCCCTCAGGTTTTCCCGGAATGGATGCCACTACAGGCGCCACACCATTGGGCATGTTCAAATTCGAGAGCCAGATGACCGGCGCGGCCAGTCTTTTCTGGGGCAATGTCGGCGGATCTCTGGGCGAGACATCCGCTCTCGCACTCATCATCGGTGCGGCATATTTATTCTATAGAAAGATCATTACCTGGCACATTCCCGTGAGTTACATGGGAACGGTAGCGGTGCTGGCAGGCATTCTGCATCTTTTTAATCCCACCGCACACGCCCCACCGCTGTTCCATCTGCTTTCGGGCGGGCTGCTCCTGGGCGCGTTCTTCATGGCCACGGACATGGTCACCACACCAAGCTCCATCAAGGGGCAGATCATATTCGGTATCGGCGCCGGCCTCATTGTTGTGTTGATCAGGCTTTGGGGTGGCTATCCAGAAGGTGTCATGTATTCAATACTCTTCATGAACGCCCTGACACCCCTTTTGAACCGCTGGACTGCGCCGCGAATCTACGGCTACAGCGGAGGAGGTGGAACGTCATGAACCGGGCAGTCAAGATGATCGTGGTCCTGACGCTTATCTCCGGAATCGTCGGTTCCCTTCTCGCCCTCGTGTACGCGGCCACATGGCCGAAGATTCTGGAGAACGAACGTAAGCAGTTGGAACAAGCGGTTTACGAGGTCCTCCCAGGAGCCACACGCTTCGAAGAGGAGACGTCTGAAGAGAGGACGCTTTTTCGAGGTTTCGACGAGCAGGATCAGCCTGTGGGCATTGCCATGAAAGCCCAAGGGACAGGATTTCAAGGTATCATCTCCCTCATAGGAGGATTCACCACGGATTTCAATAACATGCTTGGTCTGAAAGTGCTGAACCAGGTCGAGACTCCCGGACTGGGCGCCAAGATAGTTGAAGATGCGTTCCAGGATCAGTTCCAAGGGCTCGTGCTCACCAATAGGATCGCCGTGGTAAAAAGAATACCGGCAACAAAGGAGAAGGGCGAAATCCGGGCAATCACAGGCGCGACGATTTCATCAGATGCAGTCAAGAACATCCTGAACTCCGCTCTTGCCGGGGTCAGCCAGGCGGGAGGTGAGTAGCATGGCCAAGAATACCACACCTCTGAGCAAGGAGTTCATGAAAGGGCTCTGGGACCAGAACCCCGTTCTCAAGCAGCTTCTCGGCATGTGCCCGACACTGGCGGTCACCAACTCGGCGGTCAACGGATTCGCCATGGGGGCAGCCACGAGCTTCGTGCTGATTTCATCATCCACCATAGTCGGCTTGATACGAAAGATCGTTCCCCCTCAGGTCAGGATCCCCTCGTACATCGTGGTTATCGCCGGTTTTGTAACCGTGGTTGATTACTTCCTCCGAGCCCAGTTTCCTGCGATCTCCGCATCCCTGGGCCCTTACATTCCGCTCATTGTGGTCAACTGCGTAATCCTGGGAAGACAAGAGGCCTTCACATCCCGCAACCCTGTCGGGCGCTCGATCCTCGACGCGCTGGGAATGGGCGTGGGCTTCACCGTGGCGCTCATTGTCCTGGGCTCCTTCAGGGAGCTTCTCGGCGTAGGCAGCATCTTCGGAAAAGTCCTTATGCCTGGAATATTCGAACGGTGGACTATCATGCTCTTGCCTCCGGGAGCCTTCCTGGCACTGGGCGTCATGATCGGCATAGGAAACTTCGTGGCCTCCAAACGCCAACGCAGCACAGAAGCGGGTAAGGGAGGTAGATGATGGAATACATAGTCCTTCTCATCTCAGCAGTAATAGTCAATAACTTCGTCCTGTCCTACTTCTTGGGCATCTGCCCATTCCTTGGTGTGAGCGATAGGATATCCTCTGCTGTGGGCCTTGGACTCGCGACCACATTCGTCATGACCTTGGCATCAGCAGTCACGTGGCTCATCAATCACAAGATCCTGTTGAAGTTTAATGTCCCGTTTCTCCAATACGTTGCCTTCATTCTGGTCATTGCGAGTCTTGTCCAACTGGTGGAGATGTTCGTGAAGAAGGTGAGCCCTCCCCTGTACAAGGCGCTGGGGATATTCCTTCCTCTCATCACCACCAACTGCGCCATTCTTGGTATGGCCCTCTTCGCTGCGCTCCGAGACTACGGCTTTCTGCAAACAGTTGTCTATGGTATTGGCGCCGGTGTAGGATTCATGCTTGCGATCACCATCATGGCGGGCATACGCGAACATATGCAACTGGCGGACATTCCCCCGAGTCTGAAGGGTGCTGGTATTACTCTCATTACCGCAGGTCTGCTTGCCCTCTCCTTTATGGGATTCCAAGGGCTGATAAAGAGCTGAGGAGGATAGTTGTGGGTACGTATCTCGTAATCGCGCTGGCCAGCATGGGTGGCATGGGGTTCCTCTTCGCATTGGGGCTTGCCCTGGCGGACAAGAAATTGGCAGTGGAGGAAGATCCCAAGGTCGCGCAGGCCATGGATCTGCTCCCTGGGCTGAACTGCGGCGGCTGTGGTTTTCCCGGGTGCAGAGGTTATGCCGATGCGGTGGTGGCAGGGGATGCTCCTCTGGACAAATGCAGCCCAGGCGGAGCGGAGGTGATCAAAGGGCTGGCATCGCTTCTGGGATTGGAGGCCGCTGAATTCGTGCGCAAAGTAGCAGTATTGCACTGCCAAGGGGGCATGGAGGAATCGCCGAAACGTGCGGAGTACTTCGGTCCCAATACTTGTGCCGCCGCTACGCTGGTGCAAGGAGGCTTCAAAAGCTGCACTTTCGGCTGTCTGGGGCTTAACGACTGCGTGGAAGTATGCGCCTTTGACGCCATCCATATAGGCTCGCGGGGCTTGCCCGTAGTGGATCCCCAAAAGTGTACTGCCTGTGGGGCGTGTGTCACCGCATGCCCGCGTTCTCTCTTGAAGCTCCATCCTGTTGAGAAGGCCCGGGTTCTGGTGCTGTGCAACAACAGAGATCCTGCGGCAGTGGCCCGAAAAGTCTGCAAAGTGGCCTGCATTGGCTGCAGCCAATGCGTTCGTCGAGACCCTGACGAGGCGGTGACTCTCCAACAGAATCTCGCAGTAGTCAACTATGCAAAGATGACCGGCATTCATGAGGAGATAGTGGACAAGTGCCCCACCAAAGCAATCATCATCGCCGATCTGACGGAAAAGATCGGCTGAAAGCTCCGGGGAGACACGCCACTGATCTCGAATGGACATTGAGGAGGCATCTTGGAACCCCGTGAACAGGCGCACGTGGGCATAGTCAGGCATGTCGTGCCGGGCAAGGCTTTGGTCAGAATCGCAGAGCAAGCCTCATGTCAGCAGTGTGGCCATGAGAAAGGCTGCGGCATCGGACGCCACGCAGGCAAAGAGCTCTGGGTCATTGACAGAATCGGTGTACAACCCGGTACACGTGTGGAGATAGACATCAGTTCCGAGGGGCTGTTGACGGCCAGCTTTGTCCTCTATGGCCTCCCCTTGGCGGCATTGCTTCTCGGGGCCATCGTAGGCCAACTCGTGCGGGGTGAGACCGGCTCGGCTGTGGGAGCCGGTATTGGTCTACTTTTGGCTTTTCCTGTTGTACGCTTCTTCGCGAACCGCATCCCCGAGAAAAAACGCTTTGTTGCGTATGTGAAAGCCGTCCTGCACGACGAGCCTATATCGAGCCAATTGCCAACCATGAACACTCAAGATTTGCCGAGCCTTCACCAATGATCTCGGAGACGCCTCGCCTCCAAGGCCAGCCGTACAAGCAATCCATGCGCACACAGCATGGGGCCTGGCGTGTCATGCTCTGTGCCGTTTTCTCTCTCCTACTCCTGTCCTCCTGTTCCAAGCAGAACGAGCATATATTCCAGTACTCAATCATGGGGACGTACCTGCGGATAACCGTGCGGGGGATCGAAGGCCAAGATGCCCAGATGGCAGCTGACAAGGCGTTTCATGAGATCCAGGTTGTCGACAGCCTCATGTCCATCTTCCGGCTCACGTCGGATTTCTCTCGCATCAATCTCGCCGCTGGTGTCGATACCATCCGTGTCTCCCCTATTACCCATGATCTCCTGAGGAACTCGGAACAGTTCTCCAAACTCACCGGGAGCGCATTTGACATCTCTGTAGGGCCGCTCATGAGGTTATGGAAACTGAGAGGTGGGGGATATCTCCCCAAACAGGCGGAGATCGACTCCACATTGTCGCTTGTGGGACTCGACCAGGTGTACCTTGATCCCTTGCGCAGGAGAGTCTACTTGCCTAAAGGCATGTTCCTGGACTCAGGCGGCATCGCCAAAGGCTATGCCGTTGATCTCGCCAGGAAGGCTGTCCAAGACGCGGGAGTATCGCGTGGGATGATTGATCTCGGTGGCAATTTGGCTCTGATCGGGCCCGGGCCCTCGCCTGCGGGATACTGGAGAATCGGTCTCAGAAATCCGGTGGAGAGGAACTCCACGGCATGTACCCTCGAGCTGAGAGATGTGGCAATCGCCACATCGGGTCAATATGAGCAATACTTCGTGAGGGATGGCAAGCGATATGGGCATCTCTTGAATCCCAGAACCGGGATGCCCGCCGATAGCGTCCTCTCCGTCACCATCATCACACCCGACGCCCTTGGCGCGGATGCCCTTTCCACAGGCGTCTTCGTACTAGGTCCCCGGAGAGGTATGGCATTGGTCGAAGAACTTCCCGATGTGGAGGCAATCATGATCCTAGATCCAGGTCCTGGGAATCCGTTGACGCAGGCCTGCGTTCTCACTTCCAGTGGTATGGTCGACAGGATACGGTGGGATCTTCCGTCCTCCAGCCGTCCCTCCTCTGAGTGAGGATAACGCAGACGGTGGTTCCTTCTTGACGGCACCCGCAACCCGATACATTGCACGCGCCTTGTGGTTGATCTGGCCTTTCCTTCTTGCAGCCATGGTCCTGCATCGCCAGGCCCATCCCTTTCGTGTTGTTTCGGATGATCATTCCTACTACAATATCGCCAGGCAGGCAACAGCACAGGCAAAGGATGCTTCCGCACAAGGGGGGATATTGGCAGGCGTCAAGGCCTTTGCCGGGGCATGTTCGGTAGAGGGTCCGCTCCCCGCCCATGTCCCTAGAAAAAGGCCGCTTCTCCTCTGGACTTGGGCTGCAGCCTACCTTTTGGGAGGTGACCAATGCTTGGCCTGGACCTGGAGAGCTCTCTACGTCCTCACCGTTGCGAGTCTCCTCCTCCTCCTCCGGAAAATCTCTAGTCCACTCATCGCCTCTCTCTTCGCGGGACTGGTGGCCGTTGCGCCGGCTACCCAGGGGTTGCTCTCATGGATGGCGTGTGCCACATATCTTGTGAGCTACCCGCTTCTCCTTCTTGGCACCTATATCCTGTTGTCATACAAGGGGGTGCTCCCCTCACTCGGAGGCGTCCTGCTACTCACCCTTGCCCTGATGTCCAGGGAGGTTGCCTTTCTCTTGGTACCCACCGCGATCGCTCTGTACCTCTTCTTCTCTGGCAGGAGGATTCTTGCCACCATACTCCCATTTCTCGCGGTAATTGCATGGTTTCTCCTCCCCGGCGAGAATAGATCAGCGCTCGGGACTCTTACTGCAGATTCCGCTCTTTTTCTCAGGGGGGCTGCTCTTGTTGCGGCGGCCCAGAGCGCCTCGGTGATAAGGAATACCGGCCTGCTGCTCCTCTTTATCTCTTTTTTCTGGCTCAGACCAATATTGTCAGTGTTTCTTTTGGCAGGTCTTGTGGCGGTGTTTTTCTCGCCGCACCTCCAACTTCTTCTCCCACTTGCGCTCCTCTGCTGCGCCGCTTCCAAGACCAAATGGGCGGTGCCAGGGGCGGTATGGGCAGTAATCCCGGTGGTCTCGATGTGCCTCTACGGGCACTTCACCAGCAGATACGCATTCGAGCCTCTCATCGGCCTTTCTCTGGCACTGGCTCCGGCCATTCCCTCGTTAGGACGAAAGACGCGCTTTGTAGTCATACCAATCCTCCTGTGGTACACCGCAGTCTCCATTGCACCCGACGTGCTCTATCGGCACCGAACCGTCAGGAAAGCCGCCAACCTCTTCGACCAGAGAATACGAACGCTGGAATTGGTGACATCCATCAGACTCAAGGAATGGTCCACATTTGCCGGGAGAACAAAGGGTGATTGGATGCACCACGAAGATCTCCGTTTCGCCGGCGGCGAGTCTCAACAGGTCTTGGGAAAAGTCTGGCAGTCCGGTCCTTTCTGGCGAGTAGGAAACATCCCGAAACTCCATTGCCCCAGCATCGAACATCTCATCTTCACCAGGAAGATGATCTGGGAATGGAATGTCTGGTATTGGCGGGTCATGCCACCTCGGAAAGGACAAAGAGTATTGGTGGATACGCCTTCAGAAGCATGGTCTGTCTGCGCCGGTTCATCACGTAGAGAACCGGCGTATGACCTGCAGATCATACAGTCTTCAGATCAGTATCCGCGTGTCACCGAAGCACGCGCATTGAGAGGATGGCTCAGCGACATCCCGGAACTCAATAACCCAGGGCGTGCCAGGAAGCTCCTGCGCCGGATATGGCATTCCGAGGGACCATGCACCGCTGATTTCGACAACTCCTCATTCAGACGATTGGAACTGGCGCGGCTGCTGCTCCGCGATGACGGATGGATGGATCCTTTGGAGTTCTCGTATGTGGCTCCGCAGTAGGCGTATAGCCCCTTACATTCTGATTGCTTGAGTAAATAAGTCAGTGTTCAGTATTCGGTGTTCAGTGTTCGGGGGGATTAGTGGCCATGGACCAGGCTTTTTCCTGAACTCTGAACGCTGAACCCCTGAGTACCCGCGCAATGAATACTCGCACAACCTGAAGCGTCGGAATATCAGGACGAAATCACGACATCCCTATATATTCCCACGTGCTATTCAGCCCATACGAAAGGTCGACGAAAATGGCAGCTCTCAAGAGATCCGAGGCATCCTACATCCTCCCCCTTTTGCAAAGGGGGATTGAGGGGGATTTCTCCAATGCTGCCTGCACTTATCGTGACATCACAGGAAGCGAAAAAACGGGGGCTCCATGAGGGGGATGCGTGAAATTCCGCGACTAGCCTACATTCCCATCCTTGCGGTCATTGCACTGATCGCCTACATGCTGTTTGACCAGAACGCCATAAAGGTCCGCGGTGTGGTCTACCCGCTCAACGAGTGGTCGCTGATGGTGGAAGGCGATTGCGCGGTGGAACGCACGGGAAGTTGCGGGGGAATCCGTTCGATACGGCGTTGGGAAGGCCGGCGAGGGGAACCCGTGGTGGTACAGGCGGCGCCGGGTCTTATCCCAGGAATGAAAGTGACACAGGGGCAGACAGTGGCCTCTCTCTGTTTCCCCATGGAAACCTACCAGTACGCCACGGCCCTGGCCTGCCTGGAGACTGCCAAGGCTGAGCTTAGGCTTCTTGAAGCAGCCCCCAGG
>JAUXFG010000172.1 GCA_030620115.1 Candidatus Fermentibacterota bacterium | reverse complement strand
GATCGTGGGGCGCACGGATTGCTGGAATTATGTGGATCATGGTGGCAGTGGGTGCCCATCTTCATCTGCGGTTCTTTGGTGCAAACTATGTGTACGCCGCCATGCCTTGGCTCTGCTTTACGGCCGTTCTGCTTCTTGATAGAGCCTCCTCACTTCTCCGTATGCGGCCCGCCGTATCAGCCATGACATGGGTGCTATTGCTTCCCATCATGGTGTTCTACTGCCATAGGGGGTCGACTCGTGAGGCGAGTCCTTGGGTCAGCCTCTATGAGGTGGCATCACGAGTCGCCCGGAAGGAGCGTTGCCCCGGGGGATCTCTAGACGTGCAATTGAGTTCCAACCGAGACGTGGTGGATCCCGGAGAGAAGCATGTGAGATTGTTGGGTTTTCTCTTGGCCATGCCGGAAAGCGAAATCAAGATTTCATACCAGAACGAACTGAGACGCGCCGCTCCTTCCGACATGTACGGGCAGACTCTGGGCATCTCCTGGAACGCGCGAATCCGTTGCCCCGGCGAAGGGGCGAGAAAACGCGGCGGCTGACATGAGCGGCTACATGCTGGCTTCCATGTTGGCAACCCAAGTGGTCTTGATCTGCCAGTCCCCCCTGATCTATCCGTTTACCCCATTCCTCATGCAGGGCGTCGTCACCAATCTGTTCATGTTCATGCTCCCCGGATTCTGGGTCACAACCTGCCTCGGCAGAACCAGATCATTGCCGCAGACCATCCTCGACCACCTCTGGAGCACGTTGCTGCTGCTATTCGGTCTTATTGCAGCACGACTCCTTCTTTCACAGGTCGGCTTGTTCCACGATTCATTCACTGCGTGGTCATTCTGGGGAGCGTACAGCTTTGTCATGGAGGGAATCCTGATCGCCGCCGTTCTTCGGAAGAAAAATCCCCGACACGTCTTGAAAGGAGTGATCGGACGAAGAAAGGCATTGGTGGCCCTGGGAACAACGGCAAGCATCTACCTCCTGACCTTTTGGGGAGCAACCCGTGTCGTGCCCATGCAGCAGGACCAAGATATGGTTCTGGTGTGCCCCACCGACGGGATCTATTCCCATCTCGTTCCTTATGGCCTCGAGACACGCTTTCCTTATCAGTTCAACAAGCCCCCGGCGCTCTACTTCTTCACCGGAGCTTCCGTCCTTCTCAGAGGCGAACTCGGTCTCGCACGGCCCTTCTGCACATCGGGGCAGAATGCATTGCCGGTTTTTGATCTCCCAGCCCGTGCGAGAAAAGAAATTTTGGCTGCAATGAGAGATCATGACATCAAGCGGTTTTTCAAGACGCCGCGACTGACGGCATCGGTACGGATTGCCACATTAGGCATTGCTGCAATCCTCGCCTGCACATTCGTGCTGTTTCTCATGGAGAGACAACTCCCCATGTGGGTCAGCGCCCTGAGCACAGTGACCGTCTTTTCCCTGCCCGAGATGTTCATCAGATCGTCCTATGCCGGCTTCACTTCTATCACCCTCCTCGAACTACTTCTCTTGACATGGCTCTACCTGAGGCGAAACAAACAGTGTCGTGCTTTCTCGAAGGCCCTTTTCTTCGCGGCGACCCTGCTGGCTCTCACGAACCACAAAGCGCTCCTTGTAGTTCCTGCATTTGCTTTCGCGGATCTGATTGTGTGCGGCCGTCATGCCTCTGTCCTCCGCACAGCCAAGGCCTGGATCATCCAGCTCTGGCGAACAGGTGTCGTACCTGGAGCAGTCTTTGGCACGCTTCTCTACTGGCTCTATGGGCTGTCCATAAACTTCAGGATTTTCCTGGATGATCACGTCTTCTACGACTTCATCGACCGCTTCACTCGGGGCTTTGACGCTACCTATCCCACCCTTGGACAGCTCTGGTGGCAGTGGCTGCGAAATCTCTCATTCGTCACGCTCCCTATAGGCATGATCTTCCTCTTCGTACTCTTGGCGCGAGGACCGCGAAGATTCGTGGTGCTGGGATTCTGGTTCGCCTTGGGATCGGTACTGGCCTCAGTTGTTGACTGGAAACAGACAAAGCATCTGATGCAGGTGTTCCTCCCTGTAGTCATGGCTCCGGCCCTCTGCTGGAATATGGTCGGAAAACCAATACAAAGGATACTCCTTCTTCTATGGATCATCACCCTTCTCATCAACGCCTACATCATTTATCGCCTGGCTCTCGACTTCTCCTTCCTCCCTCCGTCCAAAGTGTGGTAGAAGTCCGGGCTAGACTCTCTGTCTTGTTTCTGTTCACGGGTTTCCACTCTTCGCTATGCCACGCCTTGGCATGCAGGTTTCAGTGTTCGGGGGGAAGAAATGGGGATGTTTCAGGACAGGCCGGGAAGTGCTTTGCGCTTTCGGAACCCTCCTTGCAATGACTAAGGCCCCGGGGGTCATCGCGAGCGACAGCGCGGCGATCTCAATGGGCGGATGAGATTGCTTCGTCGCGGACTCTATCCTGAGCTTGCCGAAGGGCTCCTCGCAATGACTGAGGGTGGGGCCACGGTTCTGGAATCTCTCTACGGGATTCCATATTCCTATCTTGAGCCGTAGCGCGAGGCCGAGACCGTAAAATGAGAGAATGAAACATCCCAAGAAATGACTGAATTCGGCCGACTTGTCTCGCCGTAGCCCGAATCCGGAGGCGCCAAATATCAAAGGATTGCGCAAGCCCTAAAGCGAGAATACGATGCTCAGATTGTTGGCCGCAGTGACGAGCACCAAGATACCGAGAAGAATCCATCGCCGCCGTGCGGGGAACCCACCAAACCAATCAAATATTGACAAGAGGCATAACCCCAGGACGCCAGGCGAATAGAGGAAAGCCTCCGTGGGGTTGAACCACAAGAAAAACAGGATGTGGCATACAAGGTAGGTAGTTGTCATGGATCCAATTCTATATGCCGATCGCCTGCCATGCATCGCCACCCCAAGGAACACGACATATAGGGCAAAGAAGAGGGCAGAGACAAATGAATGGCCATATCCAAAAAGGCTGCCGAAACCTCGTGAATAGACGGCCGCCACCGCGGCATCTTTGAACGAAGAAACTGGCAGAGCTCCCAATGGAGTGACAAATGTATTGAGCAAGATGATCCCGATTTTCTCAGCAGAGAGGAAGTTCGAGAGATTGCCATATTGAGTAAGATAGCGCACCGACCCAGCCATGGTGTCCCGCCTGGTTAGATGGGGCATGGCCGCGGTGACAAGCGTGGTTTGAATTGCACACGCAACAAGGGATGACAGGACACAGACCATGGCAATCATCAGGACATGAGAGAACCTTCGAGTCTCAATCCATGCGCTGGTGACATATGCCACCGCGAGGAATCCCAAGATCACCGGATTCATCAGACCCACCAGCGTCAACGAAAGAAACAGCAGCAGCAAGAAAAACCATTGTCTGCGCTGGGACCAATGAATCCACGCCAATACAGACGCCAGAACCAACGCACCGGATGGGACGTACGTCTCAGGTATTCCCGCATAAACCAGATTTGTTGCTGCAAACCCGAACAATAGGGAGATCAGAACCTGGTCCAAAAGGCTGCCAAGGCGGCTACACGCGAGGGCAAAGAAGATCACGACCCCCAGTGCCCCGAAAAGCGCAGTGGGGACAACCAGGCCTCCGCTTCCGAATATCCCCTTACTCACGACGTACAAAGGATGCCCGATCAGGCTGAATAGCACGTGTCTCTGGAGTGGTTTACCGAACACGAATTCCCGAAGACCCATCGCATTCTCGGAGACATCGGCAAAAAAGTAGCCATCGCTTGAGAGAATCGCATCCCAGTTCCGCGGAATGAATATGTACAGGAGGAAAAACCCCAGCCCAAGACAAGATCCGATCACCGCACGCCGCGGCCATGTGGATCCACTCACGTCAAGTCCCTTGTTATTGGTGATGATGCGACCCAAACTGATTCTGATTCTCGGTGAACCCTGAACCTTTGAACCCGTAAACGCCTACCCCTCGATATATCCCAGAGCCTGGAGCTGCCTGCGAAGATCCTGCGGCAGCATAGGAGCGCCTTCTTCGTCTTCGTCCGCAATGAGACTGCAGGCGCTCGCCCGGGCCTTGTGCAGCAGTACTCCCATCCGCCGATCGAGCGCTGAATCGGAGCCAATCAAGTTGTGAAGCTCGTGAGGATCAACGTGGAGCTCGTACACCTCTTTCCCCCCCGGATAGATCTTGCATGTCTCACTTTTCTCCGGGACCCGTGTCTCATCACCAAACGATTCGATATACTTCCTGCCATCAATCATGATGCAGAACCTGTCCAACGGGACCTCGGTGCCGGCCTTGATCTGTGCCATCATGGGTATTTTACGATCGGGCAGACAGCCTGCCATCACGGGAACAAGGCTTATCCCATCCACTCCCAGGGACAAATCAAGACCAAGCATGTCCATTATCGTGGGAAGAAGATCCACCGTGCTCACCGGTTCAAGGTTCCTCTTCATCCCTCCTCCGGCCGCCTTCGGATCGTAGATCAAGAACGGTACGTGGATGATCTCCGAATAGAGAGAGTGGCCATGCTCGGCGAAAAGCGGGAAATGCTCCCAGAACTCCTCCCCATGATCACTGAGCACGACGACGACAGTCCGATCCCACAGTTCAAGTTTGTCTAGCCTCTCAAGAAGATCAGCCACTGCATCGCAAGCCACCCGTATGCCGCCGTCATATGCGGCCTGTACGTAAAGACTCTCGCTGGCGGTCAATGCGCCACACGTGGTCAATCCGCGAGGAAAAAGAGGTTCTCCCCGTGAAAGATTCCCCAGCCTACCCGACGGGAATCCTTGGCAGAACAGATCACGTGTATACGGGGTGTGGGGCTCGTAGGTGTGGATAAAGAGGAAGAAGGGCTCGCGCCTGCGCATGCTCAGCCATCGCTTGGATTGGGGGAATGAATCCTCAACCTTTCCCCAGTCCTGACTCCAGTGATATTCATGGAAGCCTTGTTCGAGACCAGTTGCACGTAGATGAGCTCCCCCGGTGAAAGCAAGGCAGTAGTAGCCATGCCGCCTCAATACCTCGGCCAGCATCGTGTAGTTCCGAGGAATGCCTCCTGGTGTTTCGAAGTCGAGATATCGCGAGGTGAAGAACTTGGCTGTCGCAGGAAGTGTCCAAGGTGAAGAGGTGTGGGCGTTCTCGAAGAGCACGAATCCTCTTCTTTCCAACAAGGAGTCCATTCTCGAGGACGTGGGCCGGGTCGCGTACCCGTAGCAGCCCAGCCGATCGGCTCTCATGGTATCCAGATCTATGAGGATCACATTCGGCGTGGAGGCAGGCTTGTTCGTGTCAAAGAAGACAATTGGCTCGCAAAGACCCACCATGGCATTGCTTCCAGAGAGCGTGAACCGAATGGCATCTATTCCCTCGGGGAATAATTGGCCTGGAACCGAGATCCATTGCCATTGAGGAGCATCATCGGGGTCCATTTCCCACGACTCACGACGCAAGGACTTGTTTCCTGCCATGAGATCCAAATGCAGCGCGGTCTGAGAGGAAGACGCCCATAATACCGTGGTCCAGAACTCAAGATGTGACGCCTCGGGGGAGGCGGGCATTCGAAACTCCAGGATGTCACCCTTCATGAGCATCACACCCCAACGCGTAGAGCCCTGGTTCGAGAAAGGAGCTTTCCGGTAACGGCATGCCACACGAGCCTCTGCGCTTTCTTTCCGGGCAACCCATCTCAGGAATGCTCGAGCACGGCTCAGTTCATCTTGTTCCGCGAAGTCATCAAAAGCCATGACAACAACGCTGTTCAGCGCAATCTTGCTTCCCGGTCTGATGTGATGGCTCACCTCGATCCACTCGACATCAAAGACCGCATCTCCCACATCAATCTCGATGCTCGGCCTATGCAGTTCCTTCGTCCTCTCCTGTAGCCGCCTCCCCGCCCCGCCAGCGCAGATGCCTACAACCCCTTCACCCTCCCAGGGTGCGCGATAGGTCAGTCGAACAAGAATTCTCTCCCCCGGAGCGATCCGTACCGGGACGCGTGTCCGAAATGCCTCGGAATTCTGGGAGCCGTCCTCTAGCGGTTCACCGACAACTCGGTGCTCCTCTGAGAACCAAGTGGATGCGTGTCGTCCATGAATGTGAGCGACAATTCTCCACGGCCCAGCGGGGGTCTCATCAGAGATCTGATCCAGCAGGCTGACGAATGGACTCGGCTCTGGTGAACAGCCGATTGTGATCGCCAGTATGGTGATCACAATCGCAACAAAAGCCCTTCTCACTTGGCCTGTTCTCTTCGTGGCAAGAGAGAGATAATACTGAAGATGAGAGGAATCCACGCATTGATCACAAACATGGCCAGTGATACCGCAACCGCCGCCGTCCCCGGCACGCCGAACTTTGGAAAAAGCGCAAGAGCCACGCTTTCACGCACGCCCAATCCGCTGAACGTGAATGGCATCGCCCGTGCCAGGATGATGGCGGGACAAACGATCAAGGCTCCCTTGTCATAGCCTGGAGCAAGGAGGCCAAGGATCAAATAGTACTGTGCCACAACCACGAGATATGCCAGCAGTGATAAGAGAAGAAGCAGTGATGAAACGCCACGGTTCTCCACCACGCTGAGGAGTCGAACTCTTACGTCACGTATACGTTCTTCCGAGAACCATCCTACGCGTGCCAAGAGGTGCGTTGACATCATGGCCAATCGTGCCCCGAAGCCGAGGAGAATGCCCACAAGCACGGCGCCCAGCATTCCCAGCAATGGCCTTGATGCATGGATCCCGATACCGATGCTCGCCAATATGCCCAACGCGGCTAAATCAAACACCTTGTCCACAATCACCAGTATGCTTGCTGCGCCTCGATATCCCTCTCGGATGCATGTTGCCCTGGCAAGTTCGCCTAGCTGGAGAGGCGTAGCGATTCCCATGATGAGACCCCGTCCAAAAGAAAACACGGTCGCCGTCCTGGACGCGGGCACGGCGCAACTCCGGAGCAGGTATCCCCACCTCGCCACCCGGGCGATGAACCAGAGGCAGCTAAGGAGGAGGATTGGCGCCACCGCTGAGAGGGGGATGGACGAGAAGACACTGATCGCTTCCCCAAATGATACTTTGCGGGCAAGCAGACTCCCCACCATAAATGTCACGCAAACCTTCAGGAGAAGTCGAGAGAATGAATGCGGAATACTTGTTCTCATGCAGTTCCTCGCAGTACCAGTGTGAGCGTGCATCTCCTCCGCACATCCTTGGCGAGACGTACCGCTTCAAGAAAACTATGATGATGAACAACCGAATGTGCGGACCGGCCTCGATATGTCAACGGTGGATCGCCCTTTCATGGCGAGCTGGGCACATCCATGAGTGGGGATCCCACGAGGAGGAGAGTTAAGTCACGACTCTCGTGCGGGAACGGACGATATGGTTGCAAGTTGAACATTCGGTGCGGTCAATCAACATTTCATTCGACAAATCGACAGCTCGTCATGTTGATCCGGATTGCCGCCCCTGAACCCTTGAACCTTTGATATGTTGAGCTCAACATATCACGGGTTATGTGAAGCGCCACGTTATGTGGAGCAAACGCACGATGGTTCGGTGGCAATGGGGTTGAAAGATTCTGTTGCTTAGCATAATGCAGCCTGGCGTGAGAGCTTCTGGAG
>JAUXFG010000262.1 GCA_030620115.1 Candidatus Fermentibacterota bacterium | reverse complement strand
GTGGATGGGGGCGCGTACTCGGAGGATCTCAGAGCGGGGCGGTCGGGTTGCCGGAGGATGTAGGAAACGAATGATATGGAGTTGTCGGGTTACGCTCTGCTAACCCGACCTACATCTGCTCGCAAGAGGAACGATGTAGGCACCACCCCGGGATATCTACACCCTGAAACCAGTCCCACGGCCTCTCCCGATCATCATTGTTGACCCCATGGCGTCGATCCCCCATATTCTATAGGAGATGCTTTCTGTAGGCCATGTCGTACGTTCTAGAGGCCTCAAAGGAGAGTAGGGGGCCGAGGATCCAATGTGGGCGCAAAAAGCGAATTCTTCTCAGTCAACGATTCATCGTATGAATGGGATAGGACTACACGTCTTGGAGGTCATCATGAGAGCGTATGTTCTTTTGTTGCTGGCGAGTACGGCCCTTGCCCAACCGCAGGGGTATGACATCGACACCACCTGGATCGGGGATCAGCAATACCGGTATGTCAGGGATGAAGTTCTGGTCAAACCCATGCCCGAGAGCGATGTCTCCTCGATAGGCGTAGAGCTAAACGCATCGATCATCGACTCCATACCCGAGATCGGCTGGTATAGGCTGAAACTGCCGGCGAGCCAGGATGCGGTGCCGGTGTGGCAAGAACTGCGGGCCGACACGAGGATTCGGTTTTGTGAATTACACTTGATCCTCTCCATGGCCGACGAAGGCGATCTCGAAGAAGAAGTTGATGAGTCCAGGATCGACTGTCCGCCAGCTGAAGAGATTCAATGGCCGATAACCATCACTGGGGCAGATCAGGCATGGAGCCAGGTTCCCGAGAATGATAATATTCTCATAGCCATTTTGGACACGGGGATAGACCAAGATCATTACGAGAACCCGGGCGGTGAGTTCTATGGCTCAGAAGACAAGATTGAGGTGGGGCGAGACTGGTACGACTATTTCGGAGGACGAGACTGGCAGCCGGCCTGGGACCATGACTGGTCTTATAGTCATGGGACTCATCGAGTAGGAGAGATAGCTGCTCCGTACGGGAACGGCGGTGTTGCAGGAGTCATAGCCGGCTGGGGAGGCCCAAACAATCAGAAATGCCGGGTGCTCGTCGAGAAGGTGGGCAAGACCAAGAATCGGATCTCATACTGGGCGGTTCCGGCCGCATTGTCCTATGCTGTGTTCACCAAGGGTGCTCGCGTGGTGAGTTGCAGCATCTATGGACTTATGGGAACCAACAACCATTTCATGCTCTGGAGGGACGATTTCTTTGCGGTGGAAGCGCACCAGGTGACCACCATTCTCTGCTGCACCGGCAACCAACAGAGACGTCCTCCTTATATCACCTATCCCGCTGCGTGGTCCTGTTCACTCCAATGTGTTGTGGCGGTCAATTCGAGCACTCAAGATGATCAGATCTACGAACAAGGAGAATGGAGAACGGGTGAGTTCTGGGGGCACGAGTATACGGGGTCCGTCAGCCTGCTTGGCCCAGGAGGCAATTATACGTATTGTAGCACAGCAACAAGTGAAGGATACGATGCAGCTGGCGGCACCTCCGGAGCCACCGCCCATGCCGCAGGCATTGCAGCATTGCAGCAATGATGCTCTGCAAATACCCATGGCTTCAACACTACCAGATCAAAGATAGGCTCCAGAACAGCGCATATAGGATTGATGTGTCGCAATGCGATTGGGACCCCTATGATTTCGATTGCTGGGAGGAAGATCATCCTTGCTGGTGCGACCGAGCAGGAAGCGGACGGATAGATGCCGTTTTCTGTCTAAGCAAGTTTTTCTACAATCGATGCCCCCCTCCCCAGTTCTCACGAGGAGTAACCCTTCCATGGCAAGCTGCACTTCCCATGATGAAGGGGAATGCAAACCACGGGGAGGTTGCCGTCTACGATCTCCTTGGCAGAAGGCTGTGCTCCTTTCCTCTGCCGGAACGTCCTTGGAATAGGGCGAGCCTTGTCTCGTACATCAAGCTCCAAGCCCAGCTCCCCATGGGGGCGAAGATGATACGGCTAAGAACTGAGGAAGAGGTCCATACTTGGAGGTTGGCGCCATGAAAAGGAGAGCCTCGCTATCTGTTGCCCTGGGTATCGTCCTGTCTCTCGTCCTGAGCTCTCAGGCCGACGAATGGCAGTGGCGTAGGATTGCATGGGAAGACAACGCCGTTTATTCTGTAGGCATTCCGTCTGATTCAGGTCAGGTGATGTATGCCTCCATAGGGGGCCCGGACATGCCCTTTGAAGATATGGGAGTTTACAAAAGTGAAGATGGAGGATCGACATGGAGATTCCTTCCTGAGAGCAATAGCCAGTGGCTGTGTGCCCTAACCATTGACCCAAAGAACTCCTCCATTGTGTACTGCGGCTCGTGCTGCATTCTTTTCGATTCGAGCATGCCTGAGTTATACCCCAAGAGAACCAGAGACGCAGGAGGGCATTGGGAGACCATTTTAGAACCTTTGTACAGAATAGTCCCCAGTCCATGGATTGATGGGCTCCTACTGGCAACAATCAGAGGCTTGGACTGGGGGTGGGGCCTCTCAAGAAGCACGGATGATGGTGAGACATGGACCGAGTTTTCAGGCACTGATGGGGGTGCGGGAATCAGCGATTACGTGATCTTTCATCATGAGGATTCCCTCACGGTGTTCTCATGGATCGATCTGGGACCGGAGTGGGGTCTTGCGCGGAGCTTCGACGGAGGATTCGAGTGGGAGATCGTGTTGAACGGCAGGATTTCAGGTTTTGATCAAGACCCTTCGGATGGCGATCACTGGGTGGCGATTGAGTACCCGGGCCAATCAGAACCAGCGCTTTTCGCTGAGTCGTTTGACAATGGGGATTCTTGGGAAACGTGGCCGTTGCCCGACCCGATTTTGTATGTAGGCCAACTGAGCTTCGACTTACTTGATCCTGAAATCCTCTACGTTGTCGAATCGATAAGCACTGGGATGGGCATCTATCGGTCTATGGACGGTGGTCACGTATGGGAACCGATGAACACCGGATTGCCTGAAACGGAGTTCACCTTTCAGGTCTTCCAGAGGAAGGGGAAGCCAGGGCGGCTTCTGGCCGCGAGGATAGACGGTCTCTGGGAGTGGACCGATCAGCAGGGAGGGGACTTTCCTGGTGGGTTTGATCCTGATGTTCTCCGGATCGAATGGGTAAGGCCGTGCCCGTTTTTGGGGAGTGTTGAGGTGGCGGTTGCGTTTCCGGAGCAGCGGAGCATGTCGGCCGCAGTGTATTCATTGGATGGGGCATTGGTGAGCAGGCTGGTCAAGGGATCCGAATGCTCTGCCGCAAGGATATTCACGTGGGATGGGCGACTGACTGATGGCCGCGAGGCTTCGCCGGGAGCATACATGCTCAAGATTGATGCCGATGATCAGCAGGTGACGTGCAGACTGATCAAGGTCAGGTAGTAACGTAGGTCGGGTTAGCCTAGCGTAACCCGACATTCTTCCGGCTCGGGCACGCGGCGATATGTGGATGGGGGCGCGTACTCGGAGGATCTCAGAGCGGGGCGGTCGGGTTGCCGGAGGATGTAGGAAACGAATGATATGGAGTTGTCGGGTTACGCTCTGCTAACCCGACCTACATCT
>JAUXFG010000211.1 GCA_030620115.1 Candidatus Fermentibacterota bacterium | reverse complement strand
TCATCATGGGTATCCTCAACGTCACTCCGGATTCCTTCTGGGACGGGGGAGCACATGCCGGGACTGAGAACGCGCTGCGGCACGCCCGGGAGATGGTTGCCGACGGCGCTGACATAATCGACATCGGCGGCGAATCAACCAGGCCCGGCTCAGAGCCCGTGACCTCGGCTGAGGAGATTCAGAGAATCAAGCCGGTGGTCGAGCTGCTGATAGAGGATGCACAAGTCCCGCTCTCCATAGATACGAGGAAAGCCGATGTCGCCCGGGAGATGCTCCAAGCCGGGGGCCACATGATCAATGATGTGAGCGGCCTTAAGCATGACCCGGCCATGGCTGAGGTAATTGCCGAGAGTGGTGCGCCGGTTGTGATCATGCACATGAGGGGGACGCCTGAGACCATGCGAACGCTCACCGACTATGACGATGTCACCGGTGACGTGAAACGAGAACTGGCCAAACAGGTCGCCGTCGCAGAAGCGGCCGGGATCCTGTCCCGAAACATAATCATCGATCCAGGTATTGGATTCTCAAAGACCGCCGAGCAGTCGGTTGAGCTTATAGCCCGGCTGGATGAGCTTAAGGACCTGGGGAAGCCCATCCTGCTGGGCACCTCGAGAAAGTCGTTTATCGGGAAAACTCTTGGCCTGGATCCTCAAGATAGGCTTGAAGCTACAATAACAAGCTGTATAGTCGGAGTAAGAAAGGGAGCAAATATCCTGAGGGTGCATGATGTCAAGGCTGTCTCGAGAGCCCTTAAGATGTACGAGGTGTTCGCGCGGTACGAGATGCCCGAGGAACGGAAGGTGTCTGACTGATGGAGTGGTTGAGCGGCTGGTGGATTGAGATTCTGGATATCATCATCGTCACTTTCCTTTTCTTCAAACTGTTCCAACTGATCAGAGGCACCAGAGCTGCCCAGATGTTCCTTGGGCTGATAATCATCATCGCGGCCTCTTTCATCGCCGAGTGGCTCAGGCTCGATGCGCTCAACTGGATCATTTCAAGCCTGAAGACTGTCTGGGTCGTAGCCTTTGTCATTATTTTCCAGCCCGAGCTGAGGCGGGTGCTGGCGCAGCTGGGCCAGAGCAGGTTCGTCAGGTACTTCGTACGGCCTGAACACCTGGCGGTACTGGATGAGATAACCCGAGCCGCCCGCGAACTCTCGCTCAGGAAAGTCGGAGCGCTGATCGTGATTGCCAGAGAGGCCAGCCTGCGAAACTACATTGAGACGGGTACCCGCATAAACGCGAAGGTAACCTATGAGCTGCTCACCACGATATTCACACCCCAGACACCGCTTCACGATGGTGCGTGCGTAGTGGTCCGGGAGCAGATCGTCGCCGCCGGCTGCATTCTTCCCCTTTCGGAAAACCCCATGCTGCCGGCCAATTTCGGTATGCGCCACCGTGCGGCGGCGGGTCTTACTGAAGAGACCGATGCGGTCGTGGTTGTCGTCTCGGAGGAAACCGGCGGAATATCAGTTGCCGTGCGAGGCAATCTCCGGAGAAAGCTCGACCCCGAGACGCTGCGTGAAGTGCTCGAGGAGATCCTGGCACCACCCGTTCAGTCCTGATCAAGAAAACCCCTTTTCACATCGCCCCATGAGATAGCGGCAACTGCAGATCCGCTTTCTTGAACGACTATATCCGCGGCACGCCTCGGGGCAAGGCACCATGACGGTGAATGTGCTATGGCGGAAGGTGGGTCCATGCGGATGAGAATCCCCGTGACCGTGATGCGAACCTGGCCGTCAGACTCAAGCGCGCAGCCGGTATCCGAATCGATATAGAGCAGTACAGAATCCCGGGCCCCGTGCAGCCAGACGAATGAGTCACCGCTCTGGTCAGTGCGACGGCCGATCCGCATGAGCCCCGGAATGCGTATCAGGTTTCCCCCGTACCTCTCGGGGAACCGGTTTAGCTCCAGCGCCGTGACGGTGCCGGGCAATGGGGAGCCAGTCTTGCCCATAACCCGGACGCCGGCATTTTCAATCGCAATGTCACCCAGGGTTGCCAGTCCCGTCTCCGGGAAGAAGCAGTTGCCGTCAGTGAGGCGGAGCCACCCCTCGACACTGACGAAGTCCCCCAGGCGGAGCGACTCCGGTTCACCATAAACCAGTATGCCGCAGCCGGCCTGTCTCACCCAGAAGAGCCGGCCTCCGGTTTCATAAGTAGATGGCTCGGCGATTACAGATCCCATAATGGTCACGTAATCGCCGAGCCTGTCGGGTCTTCCAAGTCCATTGCTATCCCTTCTGAGGTCGCAGATGTGATCGCCGCCAGAATGTCCAGTGTCGAACGCACGGAAGGTTTGGTACTTCCAGAGGTGAGTCTGAGCGAAGGAAATCAGAGGAAGAAGGACTAGCAAGAGAGCTAAGGAAAACCCGAGCCATGACATTCCCCTTGTGGACCGATCTCTCGTGATATCTGAAGTCAAGACTTTGAATCCCGGCATTATCAAACTCCTTATGGTCTGTCCGTGACAACGGTTGATCTTGAACGGGAGCCGGCGTACCGCACTTCCCAACACAATCACCACCGAGTGGTGCCGCCGCCCTTGGTTCGCGCGGCTCCCGTTCGCCCCCCTAGGAGCCTCCGCCTGTGCATAGAGCAAGCACGGTGCCAGAGCGCAAAATCAATTGTGCTCAGGCCGGAACCAATTGCTAACACAGGGGATAGATCGTTCCGCAGGGCGAGAGAGTCCGGTCTCCCTGTAAGCTCCGGTGTAACCGCTTTGAGGCGGCAGACGGCGAGGATTTGGTGTAACCCAATTGGTGCCAGTACGATACGTTGGTGTCAAGTATAGCTACACTAGTGACCGAAAAGTTACGGTTATCTCCAGCTCGAAGTGGAGATTATGGCCCGCTCCTTCGTGGTTCCTCAAGCTGGACTGAGAAAGCCAGCGCGAGGATGCCGGCCCCTATTACCGTGATGAAGAGAACCTCGTAAGATGTTCTTTCGATCACGAAGCCGCCGACCGAGGATAGGAGCAGCACCGGGGCAATGAATGTGTTCATGAAACCCAGATAGGTCGGCCTCTCGGCTTCGGGTGAGACATCCAGCATGTAGTTGGCGTATCCGAGCCTGATGCCGCTCAGGGTGAAGCCAAGGAAGAAAAACACGATCCCGAATCCGAGCATTCCCTGGAGCGATGGGTAGACATTGCTGAGGAGAGTGACCAGGGGCGAGATGACAGCGACCGCAGAGACCAGCACAATCACTATCTTGTTTCCAACCCGGTTGCTCAGGGCTCCCCAGAGAATATTGGATAGGACCATGCCGACCATCTGGATAGACAGGAAGATCCCGACCGAGCTCGCCTCGAATCCCAGCCGTTCACGTGCGAAAATGATGTAGAAGGGCAGAGCCATGCCCCAGACACCCAGCATGATCCTCACAATCAGCATCCACCTGTAGCTCCTCACGTTCTTGAGCAGGAATGGGCCCTTCAGGAGAAATCGCCGGAAAGGCATCCGCGTCTCCCGGGAGATGGTCTCGGGCTCAGATGCCAGGCAGAAAGAGATGATCGCCACTGTTATAACTGCTGATGCAGTAAGGAATAAGATGGTGTAGTTGTTGGGGAATGACCTGGTGGCCAACACGTTCCTGACGAACAACCCGGCCAGCACACTTGCGATTCCCCCGAAAAAGAGCCTGGCTCCGAAGAAGGTGCCGCGCCTAGTGGATGGGACGGCCTTAGCCACGATATCCATGAAAGGGATGCCGGCGACCCCGGCGGCAAGGGTATAGATGGAATAGAGGATGAAAAACAGGACAAGAAACAGGCCTGCTCGCGATCCCACCAGAAAAGCAACCATGAGAGCGATGGCCCAGATGCAGATGATGCGGACTACCCCTGCCCAAATGTAGATCGGCTTCTTACGCTTCAAGTGCTGGATCAGATTGGCCACGACCAGCTGCGGCATGAGCCAGCCTGCATTTCCCATGGTTCCGGAGAGGCCTATCAGGACCTTGGACGCCGTAAGCGTGCTTATGAAAATGGGCAGCACCGTTGTGCCACCGATCAGGGCCTCGGCGAGGTTGAACAGGACTCCGTTGGTCACCCCGAGGAGGAATGTCCTGCTATACTTCAATTCTCCACCCGTAATGTTATATGTATCTGATTGTTTCCACAGAGTATACCGCATTGCGGGGATCAAGTCATCCTCCCCTTCTGCCGGTCTGGTTCCCGGGAACGACGCAATTTGGCCAGATCCAGGTCGGGCGGTGAAAAAAGGCCCCTTCGTGGGTGCCCGAGAGGAGCCACCAATGAAGGCCAGGAGCCGGGCGAACCGGATAGGTAAAGACCCGCGTTTCTCATTGCGAATACCCATAACTGATGTTAAATCAATACAATAGTCCGTGTTGACCTGTCCCCGATTGCAGTTTGCAATCTACCGCGAACGGGGTGTTGCAGACTGCAATGATTCTCGATAGCGGGTGTCAATATGGACAAAAAAGAGCTTGACATGATATACCAGGGTTGATACAATCCTACCAGCGTACGGAAATACATCAGGAGGATGAGGCATGTTACTATCGATGGGTTGGTGGATAATCAGCTACCTCGGCTTTTTTGATGGAGAGTTCTAAGCCAATCTAGACCAGTGCTTTAAGCAATATGGAGGGTGCGAGAGCGCCCTCTTTGCTATTTGACACCATTTGCATTTTGCAATGGACCGACTCGACCTTCCCCACACGCCAAAACGCCCAATCCGCTAACCCATTGATTTGCTGGCTAATAAGATAAGTCCTGGCTGTGGTTTTGGCACGCACCTTGCGATAGCTGCGAATGGGTTTGTATCAGCATTTCCAGGGAGTGGTGTGCGTGCGTAATAGGAAATTCCTAATCTTTGCCCTTTTACTTGGTATTGGCACAGCAGCGATTGTGATTCCTCGGGCTGCCAACGCGCTGGGGGAGCTGGGTCGGTCGCCCTCAGCAATTCTGTGGATAGGGTTAGCTGTTCTGGCTACGGTTCTCCCCGTCAGGGGCATGGCTGGAGTAGGATCCCTGAACATCAGTCCCCTTCCTCTTCTCACAATCCTGGTTCTTTACGGAAGCGATGTTGCATTGCTTAGTGGGTGGCTTGTGGGATTTGCGGCCACCCTGTCATCACTTACCGGTAGGGCATTGATCGATGTCCAGAGGGCACTTCTCAATTCCGCAAAGCATGCTCTGTGTCTACTCGCTGCTGGTACTATCCTGTGGGGAGCACAGCGCGGAATCGGTGTAATTGCAGTGGGGCCCAGCCGACAGGTGTTCCTGAGACTGCTTGTAGCACACGCCGCGTATTTTCTTACGAGTAATACCATTCTCTCTTTCGGGTTGTGGCTTCGGGATGGCAGGAGTCCATTAGAGGCATGGCGGGCTCTGTTTCGCTGGGGCGCTCTTCTTTCGTGGAGCACCCCATTGGGGGCATATCTGTTTGCTCTGTTTTTCCTGAGGGGTGGCTTCTTGGTCATTGTCATCCTTGTGGGTATGGGACTGGTCCAGATACTGGCCCTTCGGGATCATGTCCGGATCCGCTCCTCGTTCATCAGGTTGGTTGACGCGCTCCGGCTTGCCAGGGACGGCAATATGCCCCATC